>CANHEA010000070.1 GCA_947459635.1 Flavobacteriaceae bacterium
CTTTAAAATCAAACAAACATGAGAAGATTTTTGCCTTGGATTATTGGAATTGGAATCGTATTAATCATTATTTTTTGGGTAATAGGAGCCAAAAACACTGCCTTGCGATACAATCAAGCGGTGGGTAAAGAATGGGGGAATGTGGAAACAGCGTATCAAAGAAGAAATGATTTGATTGGCAATTTAGTGAATACGGTAAAAGGTGCCGCTGACTTCGAAAAGAGTACATTAACAGCAGTTATCGAAGCAAGAGCAAAAGCAACATCAGTGTCTATTGATCCAACCAACATTACGCCGGAACAATTCGCACAATTTCAACAAGCGCAATCGGGCGTTTCATCTTCATTATCAAGATTATTAGTTTCTGTAGAAAGATATCCTGAATTGAAAGCGAATGCGAATTTCTTGAAACTTCAAGATGAATTGTCGAGCACAGAAAATCAAATTTTGACGTCAAGAACTCGTTTTAATGAATCAGTAGAAGTTTATAACGGTTACGTTTTAGCCATGCCGCAAAGTTTTGTTTTAGGCAGTTATAAAGAAAAACCTTTCTTCAAATCTGTTGAAGGCGCTGACAAGCCAGTTGAAGTTAAATTCTAAAAAAATCCAAAACGGATTTCATCTATAGCCACAGAAATTACTGTACTTGTAGATGAAGTCCGTTTTTAATAAAAAACATTCCATGTCGAAAGTTGAAAATTTTCTAACACCAGAAGAAGAACAAGCCGTCGTAGAAGCCATTCGATTGGCAGAATTGGAAACTTCAGGCGAGATTCGCGTGCACATTGAAAAGGAAACTGATTTGGTGCCTTTTGATCGTGCTTTAGAGGTTTTTAATTTTTTGAAAATGGACGCTACTGAACTCAAGAACGGTGTTCTGATATATGTTGCCGTCAAAAACAAATCATTTGTAATTTGCGGAGACAAAGGCATCAACGATTTGGTTTCGACTGATTTTTGGGATAGCACCAAAGAGATTATGGCTTCCCATTTTAAAACTGGGAACTTCAAGCAAGGACTGATTGATGGTATTTCGAAAGCTGGCGACCAGCTCAAAAAATATTTCCCATTTCAAGAAAACGACACCAACGAATTATCAAACGAAATCTCAAAAGGATAATGAAAGCACCTATATTTAAGTTCCATTTCTTTAGTTTGATATTCCTTTTTTTGGTTTCAAATTTTGGATTTGCACAATTTGACATTCCCAAGAAACCTGACTTTCAAACGAGTGTATACGACTACGCGAATGTTTTGAGTGCAACGGAAAAGAAGCAACTCGAAGAGAAACTAATTCATTACTCCGATTCAACATCCACGCAAATTGTGGTGATTACCATTGAAAGTTTAAAAGGCGAAGACATCGGAATTCTAACCCCAAAATGGGGACAAACTTGGGGCATTGGTGGCAGTGAACAAAACGACAATGGAGTGATCATCCTATTAGCCAAAGCCGAACGCAAAATTTGGATTTCCGCTGGATATGGCTTAGAAGATCGATTGACTGCTGGAATCGGCGGTGAAATAACTCGAAATATTATTATTCCTGAATTTAAAGCTGGTAGTTATTACAACGGTTTAGACAAAGGAACCGATGCGATAATTGACGTCTTCAAAGGCAAATACAAAGGTGAAAGAAAGAACAATAAGAAAGATAAATTCCCCGCATTACCCTTTATCATTATCGTAGTTATCATCCTCATACTCATTTCACGTGGACGCAAAAACGGTGGAAATTCCGGCAACTCAGGCGGCGGTCCTAGTTTATTAGACGTCATCATCCTAAGCAGTCTGGGTCGCAGTGGCGGTGGATTTGGAGGCGGCGGATTTGGAGGCGGTTCTTCCGGCGGCGGCGGATTTGGAGGCGGCTTCGGTGGCGGAGGCTTTAGCGGTGGTGGAAGCGGCGGAAGTTGGTAATTGTGAAATACTCACAAAGACTCGAAGTCACAAAGGATTTTTGATAAAGCATATGCGATTTAAATACAAAATAAAAAAGCTACAATTTCTGTAGCTTTTTTATTTTTAATTAGGTTTCATTTCTAATGCATCCAATATCGACCGCCGCGAGAAGGCTTCTCTTTTCCTGCAAACTTTTCGATTTTATAGGTCAATGAAAACATCACGTAACGCTTCAAAACAATATTCTCTTCATCACGAATCGTTGTGGGCGTAATCGTTCTGGAATTGCTCTGATTTTGATCTAATAAATCGTACACTTTCACTTTAGCCGTGAACTTCTTATTGTAGAAACTATACGCTAAACTGGTATTCCATAGATAGAAATCTTTCTTAAATCCATCGGCAATATTAGAATTGTACGTATAACCAAAATCATTTCCGAACACCCATTTCTTCGGCCAATACGTCGTGGTTTGCAAATTGAATCGATGCAACACATTGGAAGTAGATGCAATAATATAATTCTTGTAACTCGTATTATTGAACGAAACATTATAAGATGGATTAATCGTCAGCAACTCCCCATATTCATAAGTAAAACCAACTCTGGGAGTAATTTGGAATGCATTCGCTTCAAATGGCTCTCCGTTGGTAAATCCTTTCGATTTAGTGTAGTTATTTTGAATACCGACATTTACTTTATACGTGTGTGCTTCCTTCTTATAGGTCTTATTCAAATGTCCGCCACACCAAGATTCTATTGTTCCCGCGACATTTTCATAAGTGGTTGTTCGTTTCCCGTTCGCATCGAAAATCGTCGAAGAAACTACTTGACTATCATAGAAATCGCCTCCACCATAAATCGTGTAACCTGTTCTTGTGGCGTAATCAAAATTGTTGAAATTGAGGTAGACGGAATGATTCTTAATCAAATCAATATTCGGATTTCCGACAAAAGTATTCAGCGGGTTTGCGATGTTTTCAACCGGAAGCAACTGATTGGCTCGGGGCATATTGACTTGATAATCGTAACTAAACCAAATGTGCTTTGACTTCGCTAATTCATAATTAAAATTACCTTGTGCATATGGGAAAAAGTACTCTTTATTCAGCAGAAATTCATTACCCAGATAGTTCGAGGAATTCTCAAATTGAACTATGTTGGTTCCGCCAGTCATCGACAGCGAGTACTTTTTCTTCTGAATGGAAAACCCAGATTTTGGGCAAATCATTTTGATGGTCGACTTGGTAAAATTGGATAGTTCTGAATTGAAACTTGAATAGGCTTGTGTGGTCAAATCGTAATCAAACGACTGTCGTTCTTCGATGCTAGTGTCTCGCTTGACGTAAACGCCAACACTAACTTGCAACGAATCGACAATGGGTTCCATAAATTGGATTTCTCCATCATAGACATCTCTGATATTTCTATCATTAATTTTCTGATTTCGAATATCTGTCGGCGCACCGTTTTGATAAAAAACAGAGGTCGATTGATTGAGCGAATTGACCTTTTCGTTCGTATTGTCATTCGACACATAAATATTGATGTTGCGTCCTTTTCTTCTAAATGCTTTATTAAAATTGATATTGTTGCTAAAGTTGGTTCGGTCATTCTCATCAAAGGTTTCTGACGACGCTTTATTGAGCAAATCTTCATTTTCGCCAACCGACGATTGATTGGAGCTAGAGCCGTATTTACTATTGGACTTTTGAAATTTGGATGTCAATTCAATCACGCCCGTCGAATCGATTTTACGTTCAAAAATCGTATTAAGATTATGACCGTACCGATCTTCGTTGGTTCTAGAAATGGAGGATGTCGTAAAATTTCCTGTAGGTAAAAAATTGATTTGACTAGTTTTGTTGGTGTTGGTAGAATTGGCGTTGGTGTAAAAATAGCTCGCATTCGAATCTAAATTCTTCACCCATTCATCCGCATAATTAACGCCTAACATACTCGATCGCGTAATGCCTTTATTCCCGCCAAAGCGCATATTCCCGATTCCGTAACTACCATCGTTATTGTAAAAATAGGCCACATTCCTCCCGCCGCCCATATTGTCAAAAACCTCATCCATCGAAAAACCAGTCGAGTTGATATTGTTTGCCGAGGCCAACACGCTCACCTTTCGCTTGTTTTTAAAATAATTGAGCAATGCACTGCTTTCGTAACGTTTGTCCGAACCATAGCCGCCCATAAACTTTCCAAACAATCCTTTGTTTTTGTCTTCATCAATCGTGAGGTTGATACTGGCATTATTTGAAGTCGCTGCTTGCTTGGTGAGTTCTTCCTTTTTCGTTTTGGTGTCGGAAATTTGGACTTTATTGATAATATCCGAAGGCAAACTTTGCAGCGCTATCTTTCCGTCTTTGTCAAAAAAGGGTTTTCCATTAACTAGAACTTGATTGACTTCCTTACCATTTACCGTAATCTTGCCATCGGAATCAATCTCAACTCCAGGCAATTGTTTCAGTAGCGTTTCCACATTAGAATCTGGGCGCACTTTAAACGAAGACGCATTAAACTCTAGCGTATCTTTCTTGATCCGAATCGGCGGCGCCTCGCTTTTGACAATTACTTCATTCAGATTATTGGCATTTTCTTCTAAGCGCAGAGTCCCAAAATCTTTAGACTCCATTAGGGACTCTAATTCTTGTTTGTAAGATTGATAACCGATATACGAAACTTTCAAAAAAACAGGTTTGGATACTTTTCTCGTTTCCATCTTAAAGGAGCCATTTTTGTCCGTTATCGTATAATCAATGACGGTCGAATCCTTGACAGACGTCAGATAAACAGTCGCCGACTCTAGCGGAACTTGTGTGTTCTTCTCTAGTATTTTTCCTTTAATAGAAATCGTATTTTGAGAAAACACGCAGGTAGTAAAAAAAACTAGTAGAAAGTAGAATTTCGGCATAAAAAAATTTCGTTGTTACTTATAAAGAACAACGAAATTCGGTAATTAGTATGACAGAAAAAAATTCTCTTAGAACTTTATGTTTTGTTTACTTCTCTCTGATATAAATATCAATCGGTACACCAGAGAAATCCCAGTTTTCACGAATCTTATTTTCTAAGAAACGCTTGTAAGCTTCTTTGACATATTGCGGCAAATTGGCAAAAAACACGAACTGAGGCGTCGGTGTTGGCAATTGCATGCAATATTTAATTTTTACATATTTCCCCTTCAATGCTGGCGGTGGGTAACCTTCAATGACTTTAAGCATGTAGTCATTAAATTTTGATGTGGCAATATGTTGCTTTCTACTTTCAAAAACCTGAACCGTTGTTTCTAGTGCTTTCAAAAGTCTTTGCTTTGTTAGCGCAGACACAAACAAAATAGGCACATCGGTAAATGGCATCAATTCTTTGCGAATTTTTTCTTCGTAATCTCGCGTCGACATGGTGTCCTTTTCTACCAAGTCCCATTTGTTAACCAAAATCACGACGCCTTTGCGGTTTTTCTCTGCCAACCAAAATATACTTTGATCTTGTCCTTCAAATCCACGTGTCGCATCGATAATTAAAATACAAACGTCGGCGTGTTCAATCGCACGAACCGAACGCATTACCGAATAAAACTCGAGATCTTCTTTTACCTTGGCTTTACGACGGATTCCCGCTGTATCAACCAAGTTGAATTCAAATCCAAAACGGTCAAATTTGGTATCAATCGCATCACGAGTGGTTCCGGCAATATCCGTTACCATAAATCGTTCTTTGCCAATCAAGGCATTGATGAAACTTGATTTTCCAGCGTTAGGTCGACCGACCACTGCAAAACGAGGCAACTCAATTTCTTCTTGAGTCGGTTCTGGTTTGATAGGAAAAGCGTCGATTAAAGCATCAAGCAAATCTCCTGTTCCACTTCCAGAAATACTGGCGAATGTATAATAGTCGCCCAATCCTAAATTATAAAATTCGATGGCATCTTTTTCACGCATCGCATTATCCACTTTATTCACTGCTAATAAAACAGGTTTAGTCACTTTTCGCAATAATTTTGCGACCGCTTCATCCATGGGTGTGATGCCCTCTTCTACGTCGGTGACGAAAATAATAACGTCGGCTTCGTCGATGGCGAGTTCTACTTGTTTGCGAATTTCTGCTTCAAAGACATCGTCAGAACCGCGGATATAACCGCCAGTATCAATGACAGAAAACTCTTTTCCATTCCATTCGCTTTTCCCGTAATTTCGGTCGCGCGTTACGCCTGATACCGAATCTACGATGGCTTCTCTTCTCTGAATCAACCGATTAAAAAGGGTTGATTTTCCTACGTTGGGTCTTCCGACTATGGCTACAATGTTATTCATAATGCTTTTTCAAATATTGCGCAAAGGTAGGTAAAAAAGCGGGAGAGTTGCAAGTAACTGATTCGCTGAGTTTTTGGGTGTTTTTTTAGGAGCTGATCCGGCTGTTCACGGTATCTTTTGTTCTGAACCCCAGAACAAAAGGATGCTGTTACCATCCGGGCTAGGGGATTGTCTTATATAGGATGCCGCGTGAGGGGTTACTTCACTTTACTCTTATTTTTATAGGTGTTCAGTGAATGCTATGCATTTGCAGCATTGTCTGAGCTCTTTTTGCGCTGTCGTTCAGAGCAAGAAAGCGAGTGCGGAAAGCCCGACCCTTGTGGTCACGCCCAAAAGAAAAAGAGTCCCCATGGAGACTCTATTTCTAACTTTATGCTATCTGTTGTTAATAGGCTTTTGGAAAGTTTGTTTACTCCTTTACAAATTTTGCAGCGTGGTTACCAACTTTTAAGAGATAAACGCCTGCGGGTAAAGCGGCCACGTTAATGGTATTATGACTTGCCTTTTCACTTTGTATTTGTCGACCTGTTATGTCACAGATGGTAACAGTCGTATTTTTATCAGCGCCAGCAAAATCAAATTGTAATTCGTCTTTTACAGGATTCGGATGAACAATCAAAGAACTAGTAGACGATGGAGAGAATTGCGTATTGCCTAGCACCGAAAATTGAAACGTGGCGCTCACCGGCAAATGATTGGAAGTGGTATTATAATAATCGCTAATCGAACTAGACACACTTGATTCTCTATTTGCGCTGTTAGAAACATAGCTTCCAAATAATTCGTTGGATATGATCATATGTTCAATAATTGGACTATTTCCCAAAGTATTCGTCAGCGATTGGGTAATGCCGGAATAGTCGGTTGGATCATCAATAAAATTTTTGTAGGGAGAATCGATACAGTTACAAGCTGTACTTGTTGTTCCGGTCAAATAATCGTTGAAATCTCCGATAACAATTAGATTTTTTGCGTTATAAGTGGCTCCGTCTAGTACGGTTTTTAAGGCTTGAGCGCCGCCCAATCTGCGGGTGTAACTCATGGCATTACCATCTTCTGCTTTCGCATGAATATTGACCAATGACAGAGGAACCAAAGTACTTCCAGCCAACAAATTGACATTGTAAAGTGAAGGGTAACGTCCGCTAGACCAATTGTAGTAGTAGGAATTCCCTTGTGCAGGAACACCATTGCTTAATTCTTCAGAACTCACCAATTGCACTCTAGCTTTCTTATAGATAATTCCTTGTCGTTGGTTGCAATCGCCCGAATTAGTCGGTGCGATACTTCCGCCCCAAACATCGCTACCCAAAAGCGAAACTAGCGTGGCGATAGTAGGCGTAGCAACAGTATTGGAAACTTCTTGAATGCAATATATATCTGAATTCATAGCTAGCATTGCAGTAGCAATATTGTTGATTTGCAAAGTTTCATCAATAGGTCCGAATTGGGTACAACCTAGCCATTCCGTGTTCCAATTGGTGATTTTGAAAACCCCTGCATTTGGGTTGGTTGCTTGTGGTTCTCCGGTTACTTTTACATTTTTGATTTCCCAAGTGGCACTTTGCCCGGCAACGCTCTTGTAACGGAACGCAATCCTTGAATTTTCTGATTTGACCTCATCAGGAATGAGGAGTTCCCCTGACGAAATGTATTGCCAAGCTACGAGAACATTTTGATTGTATGGTGTTAGTTCAACCCATTGCGTACTTGTCGGGTCTCCTGAATAATCAGCGGTGGCATACACTTTATACCAGCCTTCGGCCACTCCTGTATTGAATACCGCCGCGCTTCCGCGTGTGTGATTGAATGTCAGTTTGACGTTGTCTGTTTGTGTGAGGTTCATTATTGGGCTGATGAGCCAGTCTTCGTTTTCATAATTTTGACCTGCTACATAACCACTGCAGACGGCGCCATAGGTGGAACTATGATTCCACGTTTGCGTGCCTGTCACACTAAAAGTGCTAAACAGGTCGAAACTTTGTTGGGTCAGTAAGCTCTGGTCGAGGATATTGGTTTGTGCTCTCACTATGTTAACACTGAAACCCGAAAGGATCACGAGTAGCAGCATTCTAGTCAATTTTTGCATAAGGATTGATTTTGTTATAGACAAACTCGCCAAATAATGTTATAGATTATCTACACTTAATGTTAATTCTGGCAAACATACAAATAAATCCAATTGACCGCTTTGGGAAACTTTGAGCGCTGTTAGTATTTTATTAGCCACGTGTTAAAATATCTTAAGTGATTGTAAATTGTTCCTTCTGGGTAATCGGAACCAGCATAATTTTTAGTAAATTAGCTAGACCATACAAACAACTCACTATTAAAAGTATCGTTATGGAAACAGCAAAAACAGTTCGACTCCGCTTGCGTTTTTACGAAGATGTTAATGAGTCTATTGATTTAGTGCGGCAAAAATTTGAAAATTTTGCCCAAAAATCGACTAGTGATTTTAAGATTTCCGTTTGTGAAAATCACATTTGGATGAATATTGTTGGTTCGAAGAAAAGGTATTGGTCGCCTCATTTGCATATCGAGTTGGAGCCAAATGAAAATCAAACACACATTCGTGCGCTATTTGGACCTGATCAAACCTTGTGGACTTTCTTTATGTTTTTGCATTTTGTAGTCGCGGGAGTATTTACCATTTTTGGAATGATGTTGTATTCTAACATTAGTTTGAAACAGCCTTACACGAATGATTTGTTGGTCATGGGCTTGATGGTCATCGTTTGGTTTTTGCTTTATTTTATCGCAAGACAAATACGATCTAATGGCTATGGACAGATGGATGAATTGGAAGCTTTGTTTCAAGAGATTTTGAAATAGTACGAAGGGTGTTTGCGTGAGGGATAGTAGTGGTTATCCTTTTGTGACGGTGTTCGGCACAAAAGATTATAACGGATAGCCCGACCCTTGTGGTCACGCCCAACATAGAGAAAAAAGAAAATAGAAACAAGAGTCAAGAGGATATTACTGAGAGATTCTTGTTTCTTTATTCTTGACTCTTTTCTCTATTGATTATATCCGAATCGTTTGAGTTGATTGACGTTGCTTCTCCAATTCTTATTGACTTTGACGTACATTTCGATATGGATTTGCTTGCCGAAGAATTTTTCTAAATCGGCACGGGCTTCTACTCCAACTCTCTTGAGTGCCTCGCCTTTGTGACCGATAATGATGCCTTTTTGAGTGTCGCGTTCCACCATAATTAGAGCGCGAATTCGGATAATCTTTTCGTCTTCGAAAAACTCTTCGGTTTCGATTTCTACTGCGTATGGAATTTCTTTGTTGTAGTGTAGTAAGATTTTCTCTCGAATGGTTTCGTTAACGAAGAAACGTTCAGGTTTGTCCGTCAGTTGATCTTTCGGATAATAGGCTGGCGACACTGGCAGGAGCGAAATAATTCTCGCAAACACTTCAGGAACATTGAAGTTTTTCAGCGCCGATATCGGAAAAATTTCGGCATTGGTCACTTTGGCCGACCAAAAAGCAACCTGTTCTTCTAACTGTTCTTGATTGGAATTGTCGATTTTGTTGAGTAATAACAGCACTGGGATTTTTGCGTGAATAATCTTATTGAAAAACGCTTCATCTTTGAGATCTTGTTCGCCAATCTCGACCATATAAATGAGAATATCCGCATCTTCGAAAGCCGATTTGACGAAGTTCATCATCGACTCTTGCATTTCGTATGCTGGTTTAATGATTCCAGGCGTGTCAGAAAGAATCAATTGAAAATCATCTCCGTTGACGATACCTAAGATTCGATGCCGTGTGGTTTGCGCTTTAGAGGTAATGATGGATAGTCGCTCTCCCACAAATGCGTTCATGAGCGTTGATTTTCCTACGTTTGGGTTACCAATTATATTAACAAAACCTGCCTTGTGTTCCATAACTATTTGTGTTTTCTTGTTGACAAGCCCGAATGTTCTCTGGACATTCTCCTCTTAATATCAAATCAATGATATTAACAAAGCCTGCTTTATGTTCCATAAATTGAGTCTAACTGCGATTATATAGAAAAGCTACTCTTTGCTGAATCGTTTTTGGCCTCGATTCAGCCGAAATCCCCAACAGTTTATTTACAGATTTCGACAGTTTCGTGATTTCCTTTGAACACCAAAAACTTCTATGCTATTTAGATTTTCTTTGTAAAAAAAGGGTGAACTCAACAAAAACAATGGCTCTTTAAGTAAGATGCTGACGAACAGCTACTGTTCTGTCCAGCCGTGTTTCGAGCGCAAATATACAATGATATTTATAGTTCTGAACCACAAAAAAATAAAAAACAATACCCTGTAAAATTAAATCTAGATCAAGTAATGACCTGGTCTTTTCATGTTGAGCAAAAAAAATATGGGACAAAATCTAAAGAATTTCCAATTTGATTTTTTGTTGTTCCCCAAATTTTGGCGCAAACACGCTTAGTGCTTTAGAAAAAGGCAAAACAATTTACAATTAAAAAATAGTATGGTCAAAAAACCAACAGTGATTTGCTCGCTAATGACAAGAATAACGATTGTACAATTGTGATTTTTTTATTACATTCGCATCCCTAATAAAATTTATGATACTTATTACTTCCATTTTAGTAATATTATTATGTTTGTTTCTCTTATATAATAATTTTTCCAAAAATAAAAATTCAATCTACTTATGTGGTAGTCTGATTTTTATGTGTATTACTTCAATTCTACACCATTTTACAGTGATTTCTCCCAATCGCTTTTGGATGGCAGTATTAGTAGGACATAGCATTCCTTTATCATTTTTGACTGGTCCATTTCTCTATCTTTATACCAGAAACGCCTTAAGAGTTTCAATAAGGTTCAGTAAGTGGGATTATTTGCATTTTTTACCATTTGCAATCACCTTAATTTCAATATTTCCATACTGCATGCGGGAATTTGATTTCAAACTTAGAATTGCTCAATTGTTAATGGACGACCCCAATAATATATTGGATGTTAACCTCAATTGGTTATATCCAAGTAAAATAAACCTTCTAGTAAGACCCCTATTTTTATTAGCATATGCTGTGTGGGGCTTCATATTGGCGTATCGTTTCTACAAAAAAAGGGGCGCATTACCCTTAAAAAACGAAGAAACTATTGCTGTTAAATGGCTAATGGTAATAAATAGTATTGTAATCTTGGTGTGTATTGGGTATACTAATTTGACCTTTTATTTTTATAGTCTCCCAAATATAGATTCGCGAGAACAAATAAATAGTTCATTACTGAGCTACATTTTGACTATGTTGTTTACCCTAATTCCGATATTGATACTTATTTTTCCAGAAATACTTTACGGAATGCATAAATTCAAAACGAGTTCAAAATCTAAAATTGCAATTCAGAAAGACAATCACGAAACCTTAGTAAACACGTCAGCATTAATTTTAGATTTTGTCAAGAAAGAAGAGAACTTACAAAACCCGGATTTTAGCATTGCGGATATCTGTAACGCACTAAACATTACGAGTCAAGACGTTAATTATTGTTTTAATACAATTTTAAACGTAAAATTCATCACACTAAAAAAGGAGTTACGAGTTGATCTTGCAAAAAAAGAATTGATTAGCGGCAAACTTTTATCCCATTCGATGGAAGGCATTTGGACAAAATGTGGTTTTTCATCTAAAACCAATTTTTTTGTCGCTTTTAAAGAAGTTACTGGATTGACTCCTTTAGAGTTTTCAAAAGAAACAGGCCAAAACGAAGAAAAATAGCGGTCATTGTGCTTTTGTTAAGTTAACAACCTACTTTTTTGATTTAGTTTCATTTCACAAAGTAGTTTGGTCAGCGGAAGATATTTCTTCTTTTCTTTTGCGTTCTATTTCTTTAATCGTTTGCACAAACGTCTGCATATCCCCAAGCATTTCTGTTTTGATGGACAATCTATAACGGTTCGAGTTTTTCTTGTCTATGGATAATTGGTAAGTTATTTTCTTGACATAAAAAATGGAAAGAAATATCAAATACGAGATGACCAGATACGCAACTTGGCGTAACCCGTTTGTTTCAATAAATGAAAAAAACAAACCCGAGATCGTTACTGAAACCAACAAAAACTGGATTGGAAAAATGTTTCTTTCTACTTTTATAATTTTAATATTGGAGATTTCATCAAAAGTAAATTCAAATCTTTTTTTGTTTTTTAAAGTTATTAAAGCTTTCGTCTCATAAATAGTGTAGAGAGAATTTCTTCTTACTACTTTTTCAAATTCGTTTTCGGTAACTACTTGTAAATTCATTTGGGTTAATTAAATAATATAAGGGGTTTATTCTAGTACAACAGCTAGCAAATAATACTGCTGCTACAAATGGAAAATCATACAATTTTGTAAAAGCTGATTCCTTCAAGATTCTTAAATTTAACATCAACATCATATCTATTCAAATTCATTTTATTTTCATCAAGCACTATAGTAAGTAAGATCTTTTTTACAGAAAAAGAAATTATTAGTAGAATCAAAGAGACGATAGAAAGTATAAATTGAGAATAGACATCACTTTGTAAAAGTGCCACGCCAATCATGGAAGTAGCAAATAAAACAGGAATTACAATGCAGCAATTTTGTATTTTGAAATCAACAATTTCAAATTTTGGCAAATTATTAGCGTCAAAACAAGATCTATTGCGCTCGTGACATATTACCACTCTTGATTTATAAACAGTATAATAGATATTGAAAAACAACTTTTCGAATCTGTCTTTCGGGGGCTTAACAAATAAACTCATGTAAAAGGGAACAATATAATTTGCAAAAACTAGGGTGTCAATATTCTTTTCATTTTCAATCTATCTAAAATACTTTCGCCTAAGTAAAAAACGGCAGCATTTGATAGAAATCATAGACGACAAAAATATCTAGTAAGCAGGGATCTAGAATAAAAACTTGAAGTCGGATTAGTTCCGTTTTTGGTTTTTAGAACTAAATTAGAGTTAAGAACTAAGACCGGGATAAGAAAAAAGAAAGATAATTTTATTTACCTATAAAAAAGCTTTTAATAAAAACAGCTAAATAAATTTTATAAAATGGCGTTAGGCAATTGCAATAAGATTACAATTTTGATGATTAAACTCAAGTTAGTTTCATATAAAGCCCTACCTAAAAACACAAAAAGTATTGGAGAATTTGTAAAACAAAAAAAGCCACTCATTGCTGAATGGCTTACTTAGTAGCGGGAACAGGACTCGAACCTGTGACCTTCGGGTTATGAGCCCGACGAGCTGCCTACTGCTCTATCCCGCGC
>CANHEA010000071.1 GCA_947459635.1 Flavobacteriaceae bacterium
CCAGCCGGATTGCTGATCGTAAGCTTCAACTTTAACCCATACACCATAGTTGTTGACTATTTTAATTTGATAACCTTCATCCCAGTGGCTGATCACTTTGGCTTGTAGACTTGGTCCGCTATGAATCAAGGCTTTATGCCTAAGGAGACCATAAGTTTGTAATTGTTCTTTTCGATGAATACAATATACCAACAACAAGATCAAAATAGAAAATAAGGCTGTCGTTTTACATCGCTTTTGAATGACAGTCTTATTTCTGTATCTTCTGGCTAAAAAATAGCACGTCCAACTACCAAGCAAAATCGCCGTTAGAGCAATATTCAATCTTTCTATAATTTTGATGAATAAAATATCATGTTCATAAAAATTAGAATTATTAGCTACTACCTTAGCATCACAAAGGTCTAATGCTTTTTTTCTTTCGGCAAGCAAACGCGGGTTGAGTGGCGACAAGGCTAACCCTTTTTCAAAATAAAAGATAGCAAGACTTGGCTTTTTTAAGTCATAATAAAGTTCCCCAATATTGGCGTATAGGTTCGTTGTTACCTTTCCCTTTTTCTCTTCGTTTTTATAGAATAAAAGTCTTTCTTGCTCAGTATTTGTCATCTTAGACTTAACCATTTCTGCATATTTTCCTTGTGAAAAAGCTGAGAATGTCTGCAAGAGCAATAAGGTTAGATAGAAAACAATAATTTTAAGCTTATTCATAGTGATCTAATATTCGTAATAACGATGTTAATTGTCTCAGATGTTCTTTTGGTTCAAAATTTGGCTCAGTAATTCCAAAGCGATATTGCTGTGTTTGTTGCCACCATAATTCAAGTTTGTTTTGAATTTCAATGTTCCAATAATTGTCTGTTTTTTTTCTACTAGCATGAGCAAAAGCCGATGCAAAATCATTCCCTTTTTTCTGCTGCATATATTGCAAAAGAATCTCAGTCATATTCTGAAAAAAAACATCTCTTGACAAGGAGTCGACCTTTTGTAATTGCTGCTGACAGGCAAACAATGCTACTTTTAATGCTCGTTGCTGGCGGCGGTAATCCTGAAAAACCTTCCATTGTTTAAAAATGTAGGATTCGAAATAAACACAGAGAAATAATAAAATCCCCAATCCCACAAGCATATAATAGCGTGTCGAATACGAATAAAGAGAACCTGAGTTTCGTTCATAATTTTCTTGAGAAGCTATGGTTTTCGAATTGGATACTTTTTTTGAAGGTGCTGAAATTCCCTGGTTAACAATCCATTGGTAGGAACCTGTACTACATTTTTGATAGGAATTGGTATTAGGGTTAAACACTGTCACGGCAAAATCTGGAATGGTATAAATACCTTTATAATTGGTAGCAATTTGAAAAGAGTATTCCAATTTGGTCTTTAAACCCGTCAATTCGAGCGTGTCTTTATTGGTGGTCGTTACATTATAAATCTCCCACAAATCATTCAATTTTGGTAGCGCAAAAGTACAATTCTTAGTATTGCCCGTTCCTACTATGGTCAAATGAAACTCCAATAAATTAGGTGTTTTCGCAACGGGACGATACTCCCCTTTCATCCTAAAATCACCCACTGCACCAGTAAACAAATTACTTTCTTGTGACAAAGGCAAAGGCATAACCATAACTGAAGTGGCGGGCGACATCACCATTTGTGTAACCAATTTTTCTTGTTCAAAAAAATCATTTTTATCAATGACATTGCGCTGTAAGGCTTTCTTCAATATTGGAATTTGAAGTTTCCCTGTAACATTCGCGATTACCAAATACTGTTGCAGTATGCTAACACGATATAACTTTCCACCTATACTTTCTTCAGTTTCTGTAGCATTCAATGGATATCGCTGCTGATAACAATGTTCGAATTTGACATTAGTTTCCTTTTGAGGATCGATGATTGCTACCGATGTATACAAAGTATAGGTAACCGTAAACGCTTCTCCAACATAAACAGCAGGCTTAGAAACAGATGCTCTAACGAACACCTCTTGCTTTTGCGCTACAGCATTAACACCCTGACGCGTCTGATTGTTGCTGCTCGTGACACGAATACTCAACAAAAAAAGGGCAATACCCAAGACAATATGGTTCAATTTGATAGGCATAAAGCTGATACTAATAATCCAATTGATTGGTTTTTGATTGGTTCGTTCTTGATTTTGTTCCTTGAGGCACGCGCACTTTATCTTTGGCTTGTTGTAGCATATCATTCATTTCCTTGTCCGAAAAGTGATAAGCACCTAATTGTTGCTGCTTGTTGTCTTTTTTTCCATCTTTATTATTAGAATCTTCTTCTTTTTTTTGATTGCTATCCTTTTCAGTCTCTTTTTGTTTTTCCGATAGCGTGTGCTTCTGATTCCGTTTTTGAACAAGTTGTGCGACATATAAAAAATTTTGCCTTACGTTATCGTTGGATTCATCCAACAATAGTGCTTTTTTAAACGATTCGTAGCTTTTTTCATAAGCACCCAATTTACAATAGGTTTTCCCTAAACTCACGTAAATGGCTAAACAATTCTTGTTGGCATTTTTATGGGCTATTTTGAGATATATGGATAATGCTTCGGAATATCTGCCTTGTTGATAATAAGTATTTCCTAAATTGTATAAAGTACTAATCGAATTTGGCATCAGCGCTAAAGCCTTTTTATATTGAATCTCAGCATCGCCCCATTGTGCTTTTCGATAGTTTGTGTTTGCCAAAAATTCATATGAACTACTAACCGTCAACAGTTTAAGGTTAAAAATATTTATATAAAAGGAAATCAGCAAGCAAGCCAATATTAATCCAGCACCAGACCATCGGGATAATTTATTTCTTATCTTAAGTATTGATTTATTAGTACTCATTGCTATTTTTTTGTTGGAAATCTTGTGGTCACGACAACCATTTCTAGTATTAAAAAAACCAAAGCCAAAATTAAAAACTGATTCCAAACAGGCTTTCGAGAACGAACAATTTGTGTGCGCTCTTTTTCCTGTATTCTTTCAAGCAACCACACCATAGCTGCCGCATTATTAGTAACACGATAATACAATTGCTGATTGCCGACCATTTGTTTCATAGCATTTTCGTGCAAAAAAGAATGAATTGGATTTCCACTAGGATCTCTCTTCACAAGATCTGATCTCTCTTGTCCTTCCATAGGAACTTCGCCACCTGTAGGTGTACCAAAACCTAATGCTAACAAAGTGGTTCCAGATTTTATTATCGAATCTGATAATGCCATTGAAGGAGTATCATGAAATTCCCCATCGGAAAGTAACACAATAAACTTATTTCTACTCGTTTTAGGATCGAATAACAATTGCGCAATTTTTAAAGATTCTCGCAACGAAGTTCCTTGTTCCATCAAATCACTGCTGATGTGTGGAATAGCATTATTGACGTAATCGTAGTCATTAGTCAAAGGCACATAAGCTCCTGCTTTACCCGCAAACAAAACAATTCCCACTTGTTCCTGCGTGAAACTTGTCATCGCTTTTTGCAATACATTTCGAACTTGACTGATGCGATTGGGCGCAACATCCTTTACATTCATACTCTGCGATACATCAACCACAAATACAACATCAGTAGCGCCGGCATTGTGAGTTGCCGTGCCATTACTTTCGATGTAAGGATTGCACAAAACCAACAATAAGCACAAAAAAGCGAGCAATAACAATAGCCATTTTATCACTTGCCAATACAGTGATGAGCCACTGATCAGCTTTTCTACTAAATGACGATCACCTAAGGAATGCATTACTTTTTCCTGACGCCAACGGCTGATTATCCAGCATAGCAACAACAATGGCAATAGTGCCAAAAGATAAAAATATTGATGATTTTCAAAATGCATCATGATGGCCAGGTTCGCAAAACAGTCATTTTTAAAATAGTCTCAGAGAGCAAAAGCAAGATAGCAACAATTACAAATAGCATTCGATAAGAATCATAACGATCGCGATAAACCCACCGTTCCTGTTTCGTTTCCATTTGGTTGATTTGATTATAAACTTTGCGGAGCGTGACCACATTGGTCGCTTTAAAATAATTCCCTCCGGTAATCTGAGCTATCTTTTTTAAAACAGGTTCGTTGATGGTGCAATATACTTTTTGATAATAAGTATTCCCCTGAAGGTCTTTCAATGACATAGGAGCAAATCCGGTTCGTCCGATACTAATCGTGTATATTTTAATCTGCAATCGTTGCGCAAATTGAGCGGCTAAAAGCGGATCGATAATACCCGCATTATTTTCTCCGTCGGTAAGAAGCACAATTACTTTACTTTTAACCTTACTGTTTTGAAGCGCTTTTATTGCGGTAACTAAACCGGAGCCAATGGCTGTACCATCGTTCAGTTTGTTATTTTGCATCGTATTTATGGATTGCAATAACTGTTGGCTATTTTTGGTTAATGGACACCAATTGATGCTTTCTCCAGCATACAATACCATACCAATCCTATCTTCCATACGCAGGGCAACAAAACGGTTCAACACAGATTTAAGTGCCTCGCTGCGGTTGGGTTTCAAATCTTCTATGAGCATACTTTTCGAGGCATCTAATGCAAAAATGATGTCTGTGGTGCTATATGGTAAACGGATTTTATTGCGGTATTTCAATTGTGGATTTGCCAATGCAAGAATAATCAGTAGCAATACCAGTAATCGGATGGCAAATAAATAATCTGGCGGTGAAAAGTGTAGCAATGACGATTTTGTTGGGGCAACATATCCATTAATCCACATTATTGGTGTACGCTTTCTGAAATAGTGAACATAACTCCATACGAGTACTGGTATACCTAAAAGCAGTAACAACCACCAAGGCTCGGAAAAAGTAATATGGAAAAATTGACTCATGAAGTAAAACGTTGGGATACATGAATACATCGTTTGACTTCATTCAAAAAATCAGCGCAATGTCCTTTTGCAATCGCATCAGGCAAAAACAAGAGCTTTCTTCCCTGTTGTTCTAGATTAAAGTCATTAATCTGAAATCCGACTTTCCGACATTGACGAACCAATTCGTTCACTTGTCGTACCAAAGAAGCTGCACTCGTATTTTCAGAATTGGCAGCAAGTTCTAGAGCAACGAGTTGATCTAAAATATAGCGTTGTTCTTTCACATTTTCTCTTTTTTGATACCAAAGCTGGAACTTTCGAAAGCTGACTATTAAGGTAAATCCACTCAAAAATAATAATAGTAAAACGGTAAACCACGCATAAAGTAATGCCTCCCATTCGACCGAAGCGACAGGCATGAAAGTATCTAATTGCAAAGGCAAACCACTGGGTTTGATATCAAGTTCAAAGGAAGGTGTTAGTGTTTTTTTTCCATCCACGATTACAGGCAAACCTTTTACAGAAATGTGCTGAGGCTTGATCACTGTGAAATCGATTTGATGAATAAAAAGATGATCCGACGTTGTTTTTGAAGTGGTTTTTAATACAATCACCTTATCGGATTGAGCAAACAGCATGTCTAATGTATTCCAGGAAACCTTAGTCTTTAAATGGTCTTGTATTTGCCATTTCAGGTGAATTACTTCGCCTGTTTTTGCCTTCAATGTCGAGATACTTTGGTGCATCTGACTATCCGAAAATGCCCAAACACAACTTATTGGAAATAACAAGACAAAACAAATTACTATGATTTTTAAGATTTTCATATTAATAAAGCTAACTTCTCAACCACGTCATCATGAGTTTGAATGCATACATTAGAAACCCCATACTTTGACAAAAAATGATTGTAGTAATTTTGATATTCCAAATGTTGCTGCTTATACAATTTTTGAAAATCGGCAGCCGATGTATTCGTCCATTTTTGCACCCCACTTTCAATATCCTTAAGTTGAACCCATCCCAATTTGGGGAAAGTTGTTTCTAAAATATCTTGCACTTGAATGGTAAAAAAATCATTGTGAAGGGCGATAATTCTTGCAGATTCTTCGTACCCGATGGTTTTAAAGTCCGACAACAAGAAAACAAGACTATGCGTGCAATTTTCTTTGAGCAGAAATTCCAACGAACTTTCCATTTTTGTTTCACCAGCAAGTGGTTGGCAATCCACCAAAGCTTTTGCAATATGCCAAAAACCAGTCATTCCTCGCAGCGGCATAACCACTTTGTTGACGACATCGCCAAAAAAAACAACCCCTACAGCATCATTATGTCGAATTGCACTATAGGCTAATGTCGCCGCTATTTCGATTTCTAAATCGAGTTTACTTCTTCTTTTGGTGCCAAAACCAACGGATCCACTGCAATCTATGAGTATCCAAATCGTTCTGACTTTATCTTCACTAAACGTATTGATGAAAGTATCGTTGAATCGTGCGGTCACATTCCAGTTAATATTTCGAACATCATCACCTCTTTCGTATTTCCGAATCGAATCAAATACGACGCCTCTTCCTTTAAACAAACTTGTCGTACTACCCGCTATTTTATGCTGGGTTTTCGACGTGGCCATTAAATCAATTTTTTGAATCGTAGCGATAAGTTCATTTAATTCCATAAAACAAGTATTGAATTTATGGTGAAGGAATTTCGTTAAGTATTTCCTGTAAAATAAAATCAGTGGTGATATTCTCTGCCATCGCTGCATAATTTAATCCGATACGATGACGCAATACATCATGAGTTACCGCGTAAACATCAGCAGGAATCACATACGCCCTTTTATTCAAGAAAGCATAAGCCTTGGCAGCGTGCGTTAGGTTGATTGTTCCTCTTGGAGAAGCACCAAACTTGATATAAGATTGTAGTCTGGATAAGTTATATTGTTCTGGCCAACGGGTACTCAGCACAATGTCGAGTATGTAATCTTCAATTTTTTCGTCAACATGCACCTTATTCACTAATTGTTGCATTCTAAGAATATGCGCTACTGGAACCGTAGTCAAATCGATTGGATTTGCTGAGGATTTCATCCTATTGATTATTTTTTCATCTTCTTTTGTGGGATAAGTTATGTGCACTTTAAGCATAAAACGATCCATCTGAGCTTCGGGAAGTTGGTATGTTCCAGCTTGGTCTATGGGATTTTGCGTGGCTAAAACCATGAAAGGCAAATCTAATTTATAAGTAGTATTGCCAATGGTGACTTGATGTTCCTGCATCACTTCCAACAAAGCACTTTGCACTTTTTCTGGTGCTCTATTGATTTCATCTGCCAAGATAAAATTGGAAAAAATGGGACCTTTTTTTACGGTAAATTCATTCGTGTGGATGTTATACATCGTGGTTCCTAAAATATCGGCTGGAAGAATATCAGGTGTAAATTGAATCCGTGAAAAATCAGTAGCAATACACTGCGCTAAGGTTCTTACCGTTAAAGTTTTAGCCAATCCCGGCATACCCTCCAAAAGGATATGGCCATTGCACAATAAACCAATCATGAGCCGCTCAAGTAGTACTTCCTGCCCTACTATGGTTTGTTTGAGCAAACCAATCAACTGATCTAATACAAGACATTCTTTGACGATCTCCGCTTCAAAGTTTTGCCATTCTGCTACATTGACTTCTGGTTTTATCATGATTTAGATTGTAGAAAATAAAATTATCGGTAATAAATATTAATTCAGAACATGCAATTTCTTAAGCTCATTATATTTAATCTTATATGCTTTTATTTGCAGGTAATTATCAAGATAATCATCTTCTTCCGACTTGATGATATCTTTACTCAGCATATCCGTTTCGAATGCTTTTTGAAACGATTCGCTTGCTTTTTCAAATTGATTGTTCTTGGCATAATAGCAACCCATACCATAAAAAGCTATTCCGTTTTTTGGCGCGATGACTAGCGCAACATTCCACTTTTCTAATGCCAATACATCTTGATTCAAAGCTAGTAAGTTCATGCCATAATAAGCATAAAACAATGAATTGGTGCTGCTGCTAGATTCTTGGCCGTACATTTCAAAATCCTTCAATGCCAAACCATATTGCTTATTCTTATAGGTGCTCAAGCCTCGCAACAAATAGGTGTCTTTAAGCACTTTCAAAGTATCTAATCGAATGGCTTCAGAGAATTGTTGCGTGGAAAATAGGTAGTTTTTAGACTCAAAATTCGATTTGCCATTAGCGTAAAAGTATGGGTATCTTGGACTTATTCTAATGGCTTCATTAAAATTTTTAGTAGCTCTTGAGTAATCATTTTGTTCATAATTCGACAAACCTTTGTAATAATAGGCTTCACTATTAGTTTCCAGAAGATCTAAAGCAATGTCTGCTGATTTGATTGCGCCAGAATAGTCTGTCGAAAAATATTGGGCTTTTCCTAACAATTGATAGGCGCGCGACAATTCATCGTTGAATGATTTTACGCTAATTTTATCACTGCTTTTTTTCGCTTTTTCTACATTAGCCTCGAGCAAAGTAATCGCAATATGATAATCATCAATAGCAAGATTATACTTAGTGATTGCCTGATAGGTATTTCCGCGTTCTATATAAGCATTATAGTTTTCCTTATCGCATTTTATGGCATTTGTAAAACAACCCAATGCCAGTTCATATTCTTTAATCTGATGATGCGCACGTCCTTCTTTATAGAAAGCATCCGAAAATTGAGGATTACATGCTACCGCCTGGCGATTGAGACCAATGGAAGTGGTATAATTGATACCTCCTAAATTATTGTCTTTAGCGCGGAGTTCATCACCTGTAATCAGCCAAATTTCTGCTTTACCATGCAAGGCTTTTGCATTACATTTTCTAATTTCAAGGGCTTTGTTATATAATAAGTCCGCATTAACAAAGTCGTGCTTGTCAGCTAATATTTGACCTTGGGTAAAATAATCATCACTAATAGATTCGATTTTTTTGAGTTGCAATTCTTGAAGCCCTAATTTTTCTGCAATCAAAAAATCTTTTCCCGCTTTGTCATTTAAATCGATACTTACAAAATTCAATCCTCGATAATAATACGCCATGGTGTATTCTGCATTGAGCTTAATCGCGGTATCGAAGTGTTTTTCCGCCTCAGTTGGATATTTCATTCTGTAGAGTAATTCTCCTTTATCACAATAAAAGACCGGATTTTTAGGACTCAAACTGATGGCTTTGTCATAATCGACGATGGCACCGTTGTAATTTGAAATTTGGTCTTTCAATTTTGCTTTAATCGTAAAAAACAGTGGCTTATCTGGTGAATCGTCTAATTCGTTGGTAGTCAAAACATCAAAATCTGTTAGTGCATTCATGATGTCTTTCTTTTGATCGACATAAAAATTAGCACGTGCAATTCGCGCTTCCTTATAATTCGTAAAATACTGTATTGCAATATTGAAATTTTCTAATGCTTTTTCAAAATAACTTTTGCTGCTTTTTTCATTGATTTTGCCTAATTCTACATAAGCAGATCCAAGTATAAAATACAATTCAGGGCAATCATTTTTCTCTTTTTTATTTTCTTTGAGACTTTTTTTACAATCCTCTATCGCGCCTTCATAATCTTTTGATTGTAGTTTATTATAGGGCAAAGAAAACATAGCAAGCTTGAGGCTCAAAGCATCGATTTCAGGCTGCAATAATCCACTTATATTGGGCTTAAGTATAATGGCTTGTTTGTAAAACTGAATGGCATCATTAAATTTACGGTCGCCTTTTGCTTTATCGCCCTTAATCTTGTAATTCTCATAAGTGTTTTCAGCCGCTAATTTCTTAGTATCAAGAATCCGTTTGTCTAATGAAGGAACCAAAGGTTTTACGTCTTTGGCTTTTTGAAAAATATCAAGGGCATCTTTATACTGTTTATTGTTGATATAGGTTGTGGCTAAAACTAAATATTCATCGAATATAGACTGTTTCTTTTTTTCTTCATCTTGGCGTTCTTTGATGAATGTTTGCTTCTCTTTATCGAAATCTTCTTGCGTCACAACACTTGCCGTAGATGAAGTATCGGTAGCAATCTGCATGTTGTTCTCAATACCATCGATGGGAAGCGCTGCATTGTAGTAGGTAATACTCATAATGGTCGTTTCCCATTTCGAATTCCCGATCCTTTCCGCTCGCACCAAAGCTTCTCGCTGCTTGGTACTGTAACCATTGCCACTGGGCTTGTATTTGCTTCCGAATTGAGAATCAAATTTTACTTTGACATAGATGTAGTCTTTCATTTTTACAGCCGATACAACAATATTGGAGAACGAAATCGAAGCATCTGCAGTTTTTTCGTATTGAAGGTCTATTTCGTTCAAATAATTGATAGCGAACATATCTTTGGTCTTTCCCATTTCTGAGAGGGAATTGATATCGTCTTCTATAATCACTTCTTTATTATAGAAAACACGGCTGCGTGAAGGTTTGTAACTATTGTCGATTACTTCCGCCACTTCGCTTGGAACATTGTCTGAAAATGTAATATAATTTAAAAGCCGCTGTAAGGTCTCAACGGTAGATTGCGCTTGATAACTAATCTCCTTAGCATCCTTTAGCGTAATTGTATTTTGAGCATTTACAGGTTCTGAAACATCTTGCGCTTCAGCTAAGGTTAGGCAAAACAAAAAGCATAAAAGGAAAATGCTTTTATGTGGTAAGGAGGTTATGGAAACAAACGACATGAGCTTCATAGTTGAACAAATTAAGAGGGCATTCTTGTTAATTTACTAATTAACCATCCCGAATTTTTTGTCGGACGATTGAATTGTTGGATTTCAATTTTCCAACCATCGATTTGAAAAAAAACGTAGCTAATAGAATTGGTTTGGGTAATCTTCAAATTCTTATTTAATATCTGACGAATAAAAGCACTCATCATATCGCTGTAATGATTTGATGGTTCTATGTAATTGCTCAGATTTTTAGTATCTTCAGATACCATATCAATATTCAAAAAATCATTAGTATGGCTCATCGGATTTAACGAGCCTAATTTATTATTGGGTTTAGGCAATTGCGGTTGATCGACTGGCAATAGCTTTCCGCTGGCATCTCTGGGAAGCAAAAATTTGGCCGACACATCAGAAAGCACCCATTTACAGCTTCCGTCGGGAAGATTCAACAATTTGAGTTTACATTGTACTGTTTTGGGCTTACCGTTCCAAAGCACAGCACAGGTTACGTTGGCATACCAATTCTCTGCGTTAAAATCTAGCAACAAAGGTGGATTTCCTGTTGTTACTTGCTCAATAAAATTTGTTATTTCAGCATAATTCCAATCCTTTTTTGCCCCATTGAAAAGACTTTTAATCAGCTTTTCGCGCGTTAGTGCCTCTTTGGGTTGGTATTCTTTATTGTACTCTTTGATTAGAGTACCATCACTATCATTGAATCGTTCTATAAATTCATCGATTTGCTTTACTTCCCAAGCGAAAAGTGTTACATATTCTTTCTCATAGCTTTGCGCTAAAAGAACGGTGGGCAAAAAACTAAAAAAAAAAACGAAGAATGATTTCAAAATAAATGTTTTAAACCATTATAGTTTTTTGGTTTCAACCACGCCTACATCATCTAAAAACACATCCCAACCAGATACATTCTGACCTTCAACAGCTTTTTCATAATGTTTGAGAACAACCGTCACACTGCGTTTTGTTTGGTCACCGTAAACTAAATTACCATCAATAAAACCTTGAAACTTTTGGACGAAAGTAACTGAACCATAATAGTTCCCATCGGGTCCTTTTTTGAATTTGGACGCATAACTGATGTTAGCATATTCCACCTGAACCTTATCGTATTGTCCGCTCTTAATCAACAACCGGTTCAAATAATCTCTAATTTTATACTTGTTTTTGGTACCTTTAATAGCGTTAGAAACTTCAACTCGCGCATTTTCATCAATAAACAAATCGCAAGCCATGTCGACACTTTTATTGGCTGCTTCTTTGTCTGTATTAACGGAGGTAATGGCTTGAATGTAACGTGTAAATTCTTGTGTTTTCTCCAGCGCTTTGGCTCCAAATTGTGCTAAATCAGGCATGACTACCTCATTATCATCATGAGACAACTTATTGGTTGCTTCTGGAGTTGACGCCGGTTCGGTAGCAGCCACCGGTTGTTCTGTTTGATTGGTCGCTTCTGCTTTAGGCGCTTTTGCTTTTGCAGCTGTTTTCCCTTTCTTACCTTTTGCAGCTGTAGCGACCGCTTTTGATGGTGCCTCAGTTGCTGCAGCTTTAGGAGCATTTTCTGATTCAGAACTGTTCTCCGCTACTGGAGCATCGTTTTTGATTGCAGTTTCTTTAACTGCAACTTCTTTTTTGGTCGCTGTTTTACTATTTTCTCGGATGTTTTCGACTTTTGATTTTTCTGATGAGAGCAATGAACCTACAGCATCTACATCTGAAAACAACTGATGGCTGCCGCTCTTACGAATTACAAACGCTAATTCTGACTTTGATAATTTGATATTATTGCCATTATCATTAGCTGCGATTTCCGTTTCGTTTTCGTCGGTAATTGAAACAGGAGTTACCTTACCTTCTTTATTCACGATAACATCAACTGAATGTGCCGACGTATTACCCTTTATGAAATTCGTTTTATCAGCATCGGATGGATTATCCGAAAAAACAAGGTAATTACCGGATTCATTGAAAGCCACCTTTACATTGCTAGTTGGTTTTTCGTATGTTGGACTATTGGGATTGGCTAAGTTTATATAAGCAATCTTATCAGAGGTGAAGCCCGTAATTTTACCAGCAATTTTAGAACCTCCAGATAAATAAATCATATTTTGCGCTGAAATGTTAAACTGAAAACTCAAAAACAGGAGGAGTATAATTTTTTTCATATCACGTATTTTAACTTCTTTAAATTCGACGAATAATAATCTGACCACAAACGATTACTAAATATATTTTAACATATCATTTTGACAAATATAATATAATATGAATATACCTCTTAAGAAATTGTAAAATTATATTTTGAATACAGTAGTAAACTTAAGGTTTCTCAATTCACCACATTCAATCTGTGATTTTAAACCTACCTCGAACGCTGCTGCCCTGAATTATTATGATGCGTTTTTTGTTTTGAGTATTGCTTCGCCTGTTCGCTAACGCTCGTGTCTCACAGCGGAGCTTTGTGTGATGTACGCAGTCAATCCTATTAAATTCTCATTTACAACTTATTTATAAGCTTTGGACTTTAGCCGATAACGTTGATAGCTATTTTAAAAACGCACCATTTTGAGTGCTTATTTAACGGTAAATAATTAGTCAAGTAAATCATGTCAAAAATAGGTCTTGATTACCGCATGATGCTATTTGCCGTTGTTTCTAAGATCAATAGAAAAGAGGCCAAAAAGATTAAGAAAGAGCATTTTTTTTAGATTAATTATGTTCTAGACGTCCGAACCAAAAAAG
>CANHEA010000072.1 GCA_947459635.1 Flavobacteriaceae bacterium
ATGCAGCGCAACCATAGCCCACCAAGAAACAAGACCAACGATAATTTGGGAAAGTATCGGAACATCAATATTGTGGGCAATTAAGTAGGAGAAAATAATATAAGCAATAAAGGTGGTAACTTCTGTTGGTATGAAGATGTCTACAAGCATTAAGATTATTGCGATTAGTATGAGTGTTTGGTTACTTATCATATTTGTCTGTATTTTTTACAAAAAGAAGCTCTTTTAAAAGCTTTAATGCTGTTAATCTCTATGAAGTAAAGTGAATAGACTCTCTTTTATTTACAATTTGACTAGATTGTTTTTCAAAAAAAGTTTGTCTAAAGACAAATCTAATTCATTATTATTCAAATTCATTACGGTTTTCCGTAGTGAATATGGAGTTTGTTTTAGTAAGTATAAGCTATGAATTCTGATTTGAATCAATTATTCGTTTTTCAACGAAAAACAAGCGGGTTTGGTTTTGTTTGTTTTTTATTTTTTGTAACCCAAATCGAACAATTACCGCTCGAGACTTTCTTTATTGCAAGTCTGCGGCTTAAATTTTTTTGTAGAATTAGTAAGTGAAATTAAAATGGAATAGGGAGAAGGGGGTATACGCACTAACTATTTTTTGGATTTATAAAATACCAATAAGTGCAATTGGTATTACTCTCAATGCTTTTTTATATACTTTGCTATGATGTATTTTGAAATTGGACGTAATGGTTTTCCACTTATTGGATGCAGTCCAGGGGCATTAAAATACTCACATTTTCCGTTTTGTTTGATGTACCAAACCATAGGTTGGTTGTATTTAAAAAAAGTAGTGGTGTCACAAACACTAATTTTCTTAAAATCTAGTAAATCATCATTCTTATCAAAGATTGGATTGATATCATAAACCCCAATTTTGTTACCCGCACATACCACCTCCTCATAGTGGTCATTATTCCATTGCATACATTCTTTTGCAGGGAAAAACTCTTTTCTTACTATATAACTTATGGTAAGTAACCCAATAATTCCAGCAAAAATAAAAATTGCTTTTCGTTTTGAGTTCTTCAGTGGTAGTTGGTCATAATCATACTCTTGGGACCTAATCAATTTTTCTTCTTCAACGGAAGGTTCATCAACGGTCTTTTTTACCTCACTAACTCCTTGTTGTAAAAATTTGCTATACGGTCGTTGCTGAAAATCGACTAAAATCGCTAAAAAATCCGCAGCATTAAAATCTGACAGTTCCGTTTCGTTTTTTAAGAATGTAGCCAATGGCTTAAACTTATTGGTTTCATTTTTTATTTTCTGAATGCTATTTATTTCGAATTCAAAACCTAAAAAGCTTTGAAAAACCTTCTGGTCATTTTGACTTCTATTTTCTTTGAATAATAGTATCCCCAAATCTCTCAGTCTTGCCGGTGTTGGTTGTGCCAAAAAATTAGCAAACACACCCGATTTTTCCTCTTCGTATTGCTGTTTTAGAGCTGCTTTATAGCTAGAAAAAGTATCCTTCATTTTAGAATTTTTAATCATTATAAGGAATCCATCGGAATTTTCGGAATCATCGGAATTCCTTTACTATTACTGCAAAAGGTTGCTATTACTTTATCTGAGAAATAGTTCCTGTTTTGACTTGCAACCAAAGCAAATGTACAAAACTACTTCTAAAAAAGTGTTGCTGAACAGTGTCGAATTTTTATTCGGGAAGTATAATTAATCACTGCTGTATCTGCGCACTTAACTTCCCAAAAGTGCGGATATCGCATTCGCTTTTTTAATGGTTCGGTCTTCAAAAAACATTCGATTTCAAGAATCGAACAGCCAAACCTATGTCAAATTTTTCACACCTATTATTATGAAAAAATCTGTTTTTTTATCCGTATTTGTTGTGGCGCTTACCGTGTTTTCTGTTGTCAGCGAGACCATGCCGCAAACTGCATCAAACCATAATGTAATTTCAGGTGATATTGGCGGACAAAGCAATCAAATGCCTGCTAATCCACCTAAGCCTTAGATTTTTATAGGTGAAATAGGGGACTTTTTAATTAAATTCAATACTTTCGGGAAATGATACGTAAACTGTTTCGTTTCCCGAATTTTATTTTTTATGCCCTGTTATTAGGGTGTTTCTTTTCATGTCAAAAAAATGAAAAGGAAGAATCGATTTCTAATGAAGCAGCGAACTACACATTACTATTAAAGAAAGCGGAACAGTTCGAAAATAGGCTTGTTTATGATAGTGCTTTTTATTATTTCAATCAAGCTAAGTTAAGCTGTAATCCTAAAATAGACGGAGAAAAAATTATTTATGCGCTCATTCGCATGTGTTGGATACAACAAATTCAAAGTGATTATTCCGGAAGTGAGGCGAATGCCACTGAGGCAATACCTTATTTTAATGACACAAAACAAAGTGACTACTTGCCTGTTATTTACAATATTTTAGGTATAGCTTATAAGGAACAAAAGAATTATGAAAGCGCTCTTCAATATTACCAAAAAGCATTGCGATTAACTTCAACTACACTCGGAAAAATAATTCTTAAAAACAATATTTCAGTAATCTATATGGATCAGAAAAAGTTCCATAAAGCGATTACCATTCTGGAACCAATAGTTGCAAGTAAAGACATTCTTTCAAATAAGCAAATACGAGGGAGTAATTTGGGCAATCTTGGGTATTGCTATTTTAAAATTGGTAACCCTGATGGAATTTCTTTATTGAATGAATCGCTGGAGTTACGAAAGCAAGCGCAGGATGAATTTGGAATGATTGCAAGTTATTATCATCTATCAGAGTATTATGAGATGAGTCAGCCGTCGCTTTCCATTGCTTTTGCTCAGAAAGGTTATAAACTCGCGGCTCAATTGAAAAACACAGATGACCAATTGCAATTGTTGGGCAAACTCATTCAGAATTCATCAGGTGATGCATCTAAGAAATATGCGCTGCAACGCTTGTCCTTAAGTGATAGCTTGACACATGCAAGACAAATCGCCAAGAATCAATTTGCAAAAATTAAATATGACGCGACAAAAACTGAAACTGAAAATAGTTTTCTAAAATTTGAAAAGGAACGTATCAGTAATCGGAATACTTTGTTGGTAATTTCTTTAGTTACTTTTTTTATCGTTGCTATACTTCTCTACATTATTTTGAGAATAAAGCATAAGAAAGGCAAGCAACAGGAAGCCTATAGTACGGAAATTCGAATAGCCAAGAAGCTTCATGACGAGTTAGCTAATGATGTATTTCATGCTATGACTTTTGCCGAGACTCGGGATTTAAATGAAGCTACTAATAAAGAATCTTTACTGACCACTTTAGATAATATTTACTCCCGCACTCGAAATATTTCAAAAGAAAACAATACCATTAACACCGGTTCAGATTTTATCGCTCAATTAAAAGAAATGTTATCAAGCTATATTAGTGAACGTTTAAACGTTGTTGCGAGCGGATTTGATTCATTTGATTGGAGTTCAATCGAAGCACATAAGAAAATCACGGTATATCGAATATTGCAAGAACTATTGGTGAATATGAAAAAGCATAGTCAATGCAGTTTGGTAGTAGTGGTCATAAAGAAAAATGAAAATAGGATTGTCGTTGATTACAGTGATAATGGTATCGGAATCAATAATGAGAAATTTATTTTAAAAAATGGACTTCAAAATGTGGAAAACCGTATTGAGGCTATAAAAGGAACAATTAATTTTGATGCATCATCTGGGAAAGGGTTCAAAGTGACTTTTTCATTCCCAGTTTAAATGCCATTACTATGTTTCAAAAAGTTATTACCGTTGACGATTTAGATACCATTAATATAGCAGTCGTTCAAGCTTTAGAAGAACTGTCTATTTCGGAAATTCAACATGCCAAATACTGCGACGAAGCGCTGTTAAAAATTAAGAGAGGTTTAATAGAAAATCTCCCATATGATTTACTCATTACCGATTTGTCTTTCAAATTAGACCATCGCGACGAGAAGCTTCAATCTGGTGAGGATTTGATAAAAGCTGTAAAGAAAATACAGCCTACGATAAAGATTTTAGTATTCTCGATTGAGGACAAAGTTCATTGTATTAAGAATCTTATTGAAAAAGAGGGCATCAATGGATATATCTTGAAAGGGCGGAATAGTATTCCAGAGCTCAAGAAAGGAATTCAAAACATTTTTAGCAATGACAAAGTGTTTTTATCGCCAGAATTGAACAATGCGTTATTAGATAAATCTCTTATAGAAATTGAACCTTACGATATTGAATTGTTAAGACTACTTGCAAAAGGACTAACGCAAGAGGAAGTTTCTGCGCAATTTAAAGAAGTTGGTATTATGCCGCATGGTACTAGTAGCATTGAGAAGCGCATCAACAAGCTTAAGATATTTTTTAAGGCAAACAATAACGTACACCTAATTGCCATCGCAAAAGACCTAGGATTGGTCTAATTCATTTTATTTTTCAATATTTTTTTCTTTATGGTTTTCCGTAAGGATATGTTATCTATTGGGATTAAGTTTGGACATCTATAAGCGCTCATTTAACAACAAATCTTTTAGTTAAAGAATCAAAACTTTCCGCTGTATAATGAAGTAGCTGTTTCATGGGAATTATAATTTTATACCTAATACGCTTCAATCTTTAGAGGATATTAATCTGTTTGAAAAGGAGTTCTGGAAGTGGTAATGCTTTATGAAAATATAGTAGTAATACGATTTAAAATAAAAGATGGCAGCAATTAAAATTTCGGGGATTTGGAAAGACGCTGATGGACTAATAACGCATTATGCACTTCATATAGTTAATACATCATATACTACCCGTGCAGTAAAAAAATCAAAATCCGATACGATAAAATTATTAGAGAAATCGGATAATACAGCCTACACGTGGATTTGGAATTATGATTCCTCTCGTTTTGTTGATGGCCAAAAAGTGGAAGTAATAAATGCATTGACCGGAAAGTACCTTACTACAGATGCTGATAATAAACTCAAAGATAATCTAGAACATCTTATTGATTTTGATTGGATTAGATAACAAAAAATATTGGTGTTATTTGACTAAGAATTGTGAGGGCTTTTTCGCTTGTTGCAGCTACGGTTAGCTGCCAGACACAGTCGTGGCTTGGCGAAGGCGTTTTTTCTATTTTAGAAAAAAATAAAATAGGAAAATAAAATCACAAATCACCGAAAACCAGCGATTGCGTTTGTCAGCTGTTATGGGCTGGATTATCTATTCAGTTACTGGTTTTTCCTCCAATAAATATGGGTCTTCAGTTATCGGAGCTTCTTCTGCTGGTACTTCACCGCTTCCAAGAAATGAACTGCCAAAAGATTCATCTAGTTCATTTGAAAGAAACACATTTCCAAGAAATCCATATCCAATAGCTTTGGATTTTCCTTTCCAATTCGCTTTAGTAATTGAAAACACTATGTAGCTGTCGCGACTAATTGCATTTTCAATAAACTTGTCAACGATTGAGTTTCCAAGTAAAACGCCTAAATTGTAGCCTGCACTTTCAAGTTTATTTTCAGAATCATCAGTGGACTTATATGAATTTTGTACGAAACTGTTCACTTTTAATTTAACCGCTTCTTTGTGTTCTTCACTACTCGGATTTGTAATTGCAAATAATATAATGATGCCTAGTGTGATAATAATTGTCCAATTCTGTTTTTTCATAAAATTTGATTTTAGTTTCTTTTCTTTCATGTTGTTCTGTAAATAGTTGTTGATTTTAGTCAACCTATTTTAGGACGATGCAGTACTACGCTTTCACCTAACGTTTCCTTGCAAGAGCTTGTTGCGGCTTATGGAAAGTTTTTTTTCCATAACCGACCAAGCGAAGTTATCAAAAGTAAACGAACAATTTACCGAAAAACTAGCCATAAGATTTAGCATGTGTTAGCAGTTCGGCTTTTTCTTCTCAATTTTAAAATTAATATGAAATAGATTTTCTGTAATCATATTCATTATTGAGAATTATTTCTTTGAACCCTAAATTATGAAAATTGTCGAACATTCCAGCAGTTTCAAATTTCCGAAACCAAACATCATCAAAAACAACATTTTTTAATTCTAATGTTTCATTATTTTTTCCATAAACACTAACTTTTACATCTATACCTGAATCCAAAAACATATTTCTTAATTTTTCGATATTTCCTTTTCTTTCTTCGGCAGATAATTTTTTCACATTAACAGTTCCTTGTTTAACTGTGGATGTGTCGATAGCTTCTAATGCATTGGTATCGGCTGTTGAACTATCAACATCACTTGATTGATTATACTGTCCAATTATAAACAGAAGTAAAATAATAACGCCAATTGCAATTAAAGTATTAGAGCAACCCTTAGTTTTTTCCTGTTGCAAATTTGGATTTCCACAACTTGGACAACTTTTTGCACTATCACTAATTTTAGCGCCACATTCTTTGCAACTGATTAAAGCCATAATTTATAATTTTTTCATTTTTCTTTCTTTCATGTTGTCCTGTAAATAGTTGTTGATTTTTAGTCAACCTATTTTAGGACGAGAGGTCGAGCAAAATTGCTGGGAACGTTTCCTTGCTTGAGCTTGTGGGGGATTATGGAAATCTTTTTTTTCCATAACCGACCTAGCGAAGCTATGAAAAAGAAACACACAATTTACCGAAAAACTAGCCATGAGTTTTAACAAGTGTTGGCAGACAGTGCTTTTTATTTAAAATTTATCAAACCTTTTTTTCGACTTTACCATCTCTTATTATAAGTTTCCCAGTTCCATTTATATATTCATATTCTCCGTCTGGGGCAATTTCATCATTCATAAATGCTTCTGCACCAATAATTACATTATTTTTAGAAATAATTTCTAGCCTCTTATTGTCTTTAAAATTCCAAATTTCCTTTGTCTCTTTACCTTCTATTTTCCTTTCATTTAATTCAATATCACAAAGACTTAAATTATTTCCTGCATTATAAATATTCACGATTATTAAAGTTGCAATCACTAAATATGCGATTCCATAAATTAAATAATATTTTCCAATTTCTGATACATCAGATAACTCTAAATTTCATATGTGGAAAAAGGCAATTATGGGAATAACATTTGAAACTAACATAAGATATGACACATTGCTAATGTTTTTCCCAGCTAATTTAATTCTTAATTTTAGTGTTTTTTCCATTTATGAAGTTTTTGGTTATTACTTTATAGTTTCAATTTTAAGCTTTTTTTCTGAAGCATTTCTGCCAACGTTTGGCGGCTTGACGATGTGGCGACGTGGCGGATTAAGGAAGCCTAATATTTCGATTAACGACTAATTTTCCAACTACAAAACCAACTTTAAATTAAGCCTAATACCGCCATATTGCAAAACGGAGGTTATGGGCTGGTTTTCTATTCAATACCAATATTATTTATGTTTTCTCTCGTTTCTAATTCAGTTTTATAGTTATTAATTTTAACCCAATAAATGACCCAACAAACTAATCCTCCAATTCCTGCTAAAACTCCCAAAACAGGTATAATCGAACAGCAAAAGAGAGTACAATAAGTTAATCCAATAAAGTATCCAGGTTTTTCTTCTACAATATTTATGTTTCGTTTCTTAAATTCAGCTTGTAATGAAAGTGCAACTCTGTTAACCATTATGAATTGCCAAATAAGACCGAATAATGGAATTAATGTTAACCAAACTTGGTTTGGTTGTATTTTTTGATTTTCAACACTTACTTGTTTGATTGTTTTTTGTAAAGTAATTAAGTAGAAGATTTGTGGAATAATCATTATACCTAAAACGATTAAAATTAAAATAATTTCAGTTAATCCTAGTCTTCCCATAACATATTAATTTATACCTACTCTTAAAGATTTTCAGTAACTCTTCGTTTTTTTTAGTGGTTTCTGCTCCACTTTAATTTTAAGCAAAAATAAATTTAATGTTTGGAATTATTTTAGGGTTTTCCACATTCTCTTTTGAATTATTTTCAATTTTTATTTTTAGAGAGCCTTTTTTCGGCGGTTTGTTGCTCGAAATTAGCCCATAACGGTTCGCCGCTACCGGAAGTTGCGGCTAATGGAAATTATATTTTCCATTATGAAGAACGAATTTAGGAAAATAAAAGTTCCCGTAACCGAAAATGAGCAATTTTTGGTAACGGCTGTTGAACTAAACCTTCGGTAGCACTCGCGCTGATTTAGTACCTTTCAAAGATAATTAAAACTTTGAAAATATGACTACAAAAAAAAGCATCCAGATTTATTAAGAGAGAATAAAATTCTCAACCAAGCCAAGCGAGAAGTTCTGGGATTTGAGGAACTATTGGCTCGTTTTGAGCGCACGGTTTCGGTATTGGGACGAAGCCAAAGCACGTTTAACAATTATTCCCGCCACGTGGCAGCCATTTCGCTTTATTTTGGCAAAATCCCCACGGAACTTGATTCCGAACAAGTTCAGGACTACTTGTTTTACCAACAAAAAAAGTCCAAAACCCCATCTCAAACCTATTTTAAACACTGTGTTTATGGGCTTCGGTTTTTGCTAAAATCCGAAGGACTTCCTTATGAATACCTTCGACTGCCGTCGATAAAGCACGAGAAAACGCTTCCTGTTGTATTGAGCAAAGAAGAAGTTTGGGCAATGCTTCAAAACGCAAAATTGCTCAAACACCGCATCCTTATTGGTTTGCTTTATGGCTGTGGATTGCGTTGTATGGAAGCCAGAAGTGTACGTTTGCAGGACTTGGATTTCGATAGGAAACAACTCAAAGTAGTGCAAGGCAAGGGCAAAAAAGACCGCTATGTTCCTCTTTCAATTCATTTGATACGAGGATTGAAAAAGTATCTAGAAGCCGAAAAACCCAAAGATTATCTTTTTAATGGACAACCTATCGAACGAGCCGGAGGCGATTTTGACAGTCGCTACAGCCAACGAGGCGTGCAGTGGGCAGTGAAGCAAGTGGCTAAGGCAGCGGGTGTGAAAAAGGAAGTTCACGTGCATACGCTTCGGCACTCTTACGCCACGCATTTGCTCGAAGATGGTATGGATATTATGACCCTGAAAGACCTTTTGGGACATCAAAACATCGAGACGACGATGGAGTATTTACAGATAGCCCAACTCGAGAGTCAACACATCTTTAGTCCACTCGATACGCTTTTTGCCAAATGCAGCCGCAAGTTGAAGTAGCCGATGTACTGCGAAAAATAGGATTGAGAATTGAAAATTTAGGGTTAAACACTTGGCAACTGCGAACGCTATCGGCAATAAAAAAATGTAGAACAGCCCAATTGGGCGGTCATATCGATGCTTGTGATGCTTGTGGAAATCTGACCATCAGCTACAATTCTTGCAGGAACCGACATTGTCCGAAGTGTCAGGGCAAGAATCGAGAAGATTGGATACAAGCTAGAGAAATAGAACTTTTGCCAGTTCCATACTTCCACGTGGTTTTTACCTTGCCAGAAGCCATCAATTCTTTATCCATACATCAGCCCAAAATGGTGTACGATACTTTGTTTGAAGCGACTTGGAAAACCCTACAACAATTTGGCAAAGCCAAAGAAATACAAATGGGAATGATTGCGGTTTTGCACACCTGGGGACAACAATTGAGTTTGCATCCACACTTGCATTGCATTGTTCCTGGAGGAGGAATAGGTAAAGATGGACAATGGCAAAATAGTAGAACCGATGGTAAATTCTTGTTTCCAGTCAAAGCATTGTCAAAGATTTTTCGGGCAAAGTTTTGCGAAAAACTCAAAGCGAAAGAGCCGATTAAGTACGAACAAATAAGACAAGAGTTGTGGCAAAAACCTTGGGTTGTTTTTGCCAAAAAGCCATTTGGAAGTCCTAAATGGGTGGTGGAATATTTAGGGAGATACACTCACAAAATCGCTATTAGCAACCATCGCATCAAGAGCATTGATAATGAAAACGTGACTTTTGATTACAAGGATTACCGAGTGGCAGGAGTCAAGAAGCAAATGACGCTCTCGCATCAGGAATTTATCAGGCGCTTTGCGTTGCATATTTTGCCCAAACGTTTTGTAAAAATCCGCCATTATGGTTTTTTGAGCAGCACTTGGAAGCGTCAAAAGCTGAGGCTTTTGCAGGAAAAACTCCAGGTAAAAGTCTTGGAAAAAGTAGAAAAGAAACCTTTTTTGCCCAAATGTCCGTGTTGCAAAACGGGCAATTTGCACCGGATAGCAGTTTTTGACCAGCGAGGTCCACCTGCTTGGTATCTTGGCGGTAGCCAAAGCTCCATTCCCTGTAAAAACTAAATTATGGGTAAGGGATTTTATGCCCAAAAGTGCAGGAAAACACTATAAAACGACCTTGAAATCATTCCAAAAAAAAGAGGACTATAAATCCTCTTGCTATTCTCTCTAAAATTTTTACGATAAGTGCATAGGTTGACGGATGTGGAATCGGTTCCGTTCAACACGAGTTTCATGGTTCGTGCTACGCACGCAACGAAACTCTAGCTGTTAGGTGAGGTTATCTTTTTCTCTTTTTGAAATAAGCAGAATTGTAGTACCAGATTTTGACCTTGTATATCTCGAATTTGTTTACAAAATACAGTAAAACTATTTGACAAATAATTACAGGAATTACTACAAAGAAATTCATTTTCAACAGAAAAAAACTCAAGCCCAAAATCATCGTCGCGGTTACTAGAAATGAGATTAATATTTTTACTATATATTCATTTATCAAATATTTTTTATTCAAAATTAACATCGTTCCGTACGTTAAGAATAAAAGACTTGGATAGAGGACAGCGAAAAAGGTATTTTCAGTATAAATATCATGTTCTTTTTTTGCGTAAATGAAACTAAAATAATCTGCAATCTCGTGAGCTAATCCAAAATATGCAAAGTGTAGTGTAAAAAAAATTATTACCCCTAAAATATTCCAAAAACCTTCTTTTAAATTGCTCATATTTTTCTAATTCGTTGTTCTAATCTCACCTAACGTTTCGCTAACTCATATAAAACAATACCTATCCTCTCTAATTGGCCGGATTGGTATTTGTTTACTGTAACTTCTCTATTTTCAAATATATAGAATTCTTTTCATATGAGTTGGCGCAGCTTGCATTATTTCGAGACTTGATATTCTTCGTTGTTAAAATTTCGGATTGATATTTATAGGGTAAAGATTGAAAATCAGCGACACAGAGCAATATACATAATATTTTATGTATTCAAAACTCTTCCTTAGAAAGTAATTAATTAATTCGTTGAAAGTCTTTTTAGATAATCAACCTTATTAAATTCTAGCTTTTTTTAAACTTGAATATTGCTTGCTTTTATAAATCAATAATCCGAATAAAAAAAGAATCAAAACCGGCTCTAATATCACAAAAAGATAAATATTCAATTCTTCATAGGTGCATCCTAACTTATGCGCGTAAAAATCAATGCAGCTACAGCACCAATTGAAAAAATTATTTATGGAATTTTGTTGAAATAAATCAGAGTATAGTTCTGCTGCAGATTTGTATTTTTTCATAATTTGCTATGCACGCTTTGTTAGTGGAGATTAAAAGCTTAAAAGTATTAAAAAAACATAAAATTGTCAAGCGCAAAATACCATCTATTAAAGTCTCCACTAACCCGAAGTCATTACAATGCATGCTAAGGCTTGTGTTAAAATAGTAAAATTGGCTGAAAATAATTACCTTATGCGAAAGCGCTGTTTATATATCGTTAGAAAAAAGTGCACTGATAAATCACATACATTTTGTTAAAGCTTTTTAGGTGTATAACAAGCAAGTTCGTGCTATTTTCTTGTAAGCTTAAAACAGCTATTTTTCTTGTTAAATTAATGATTTTACTTATGGCATTTTATCTACAAGATTTTGTAAAAACTCAAGTATTTGGTTTGAGAACAAGTCTATAGGGCTCACAAAAAGCCTTTCAAATTGAAAGGCTTTTTTGTTTCTGATAATAATGTTTTGATAATAAAAAAAGGCTGTAACTCTTGTTACAGCCTTTTCTAGTAAACCAATGAAATACTATTTACTTACAGTAAATTTTTGTTTGAAAGGCTTACTGTCTATAATTAAATCCAAAACATACATTCCGTTTGCAAGACCAGAAACATCAATTTTATTTGTCTGATTAACAGTCTTAACTATTCTTCCACTGATATCAAATACATTCCCCGCAATTGAATCAAAGCCGAATGGCACATTAATATTTAAAATTTCTGAAGCCGGATTTGGCACAATCGAAACTGCACTAATATCGAAATTATCAGTACTTAACGTTACCAAAGGCAATGGAATTAAACTTCCACCACTTGGCAATGCAACCCATAATCCGAAGGCTGGTCCATCACTATTTTGACTTGGATCTAAAAATCCACTTGCAACTACAGTTAATGCTTTTCCTTGCAGGCTTAAAGTCGCCAATGGCGCACTATAAGTTGCAACTGTTACCGTTCCAGTTGCGTCTTTTACCGCTAAAGTATAATCAGCTGTTGGTAATTCAAGGTATGCTGAATTGAAATTTGGAAACGAAATATCATCTACGATAGTTCCCGCTGGAACACTTGTTTCAACAACATCTACTGTTGGAGCATCGGTAGAACCGTGATTTACCAATACATCAGTACTAGAAGCATTTGATGCTGTTTCTCTTCCTTGAGGAAATACTGACAATCCAAATGGTTGAGAAGGAGTGTATCCGCTAGGACTTACAAGACCGTTAGCAACGATTACATAAGTTTCTCCATCTGTCAACGTTGGAGCGACATTAAAGATACTCTCTGCAACCGATGTACTTGTACTTGGCGCAATATCTATTTGAATTGGCGTTCCTGCCGGCGCATCAATAAATGGACTAGCAGTTCTGAATGCGAAATCATCGATCAAAAGGTCGCCATTTAAGTATACGTCAACCAAAGCTGCTGCTGCATCTGCTGAGTTGTGAATTACTTGAACTCTTGCCGTTGGAGTAGGCGGAACTACCAAAGGCAATGGAATTAAACTTCCACCACTTGGCAATGCAACCCATAATCCGAATGCTGGTCCATCACTATTTTGACTTGGATCTAAAAATCCACTGGCAACTACAGTTAATGCTTTTCCTTGCAGGCTTAAAGTTGACAATGGTGCACTATAAGTTGCTACTGTTACAGTTCCTGTTGCATCTTTTACCGCTAAAGTATAATCAGCAGTTGGCAATTCTAAATATGCTGAATTGAAATTTGGAAACGAAATATCATCTACAATG
>CANHEA010000073.1 GCA_947459635.1 Flavobacteriaceae bacterium
CCGTAGGGGAATCGAACCCCTCTTACCAGGATGAAAACCTGGCGTCCTAACCGATAGACGAACGGGCCATACTTCTGTAATGCGGATGCAAAAATACAACTATTTTCTATTCGTACAATAGCTGAAGTATTTTTTTTTATTTTTTTTTAATATGCCTTTGCAAACAGCACTCTACCAGCAGATTTAGTTCCTGTCAACACGCAATTCCCTACCTCTTTTTCACCATCTAATGGTATACAACGTATAGTTGCTTTGGTTAATTCTTTGATTTTATCTTCGGTTTCTGGAGTTCCATCCCAATGTGCAGCGATAAAACCGCCTTTGTTTTCCAATACTTCTTTAAACTCTTCGAAAGAATTAACCTTTGTAATATGACTTTCTCTGTACTGAAGCGCTTTTTCAAATAGATCTTTTTGTATTTGCTCTAACAGATTCTTTACATAGTTTACTATAGCACTCTTTTCAACAATTTCTTTGCTTAGCGTATCTCTTCTAGCTACTTCAAATGTTCCGTTCTCCAAATCTTTTGGACCAACTGCAATCCTAATCGGAACGCCTTTTAATTCATATTCATTAAACTTGAAGCCTGGCTTTTGAGTCGTTCTATCATCGTACTTCACTGATATTCTTATACTTCTCAATTGCCCAATTAATTCATTTACGGCATTTGATATTTCCTGCAATTGTTCCTCCGTTTTATAGATAGGCACAATGACAACTTGAATAGGTGCCAAATTCGGAGGCAAGACCAATCCTTGGTCATCGGAATGCGTCATGACCAAAGCGCCCATTAAACGCGTAGATACGCCCCATGAAGTTCCCCATACAAAATCTTGTTTTCCTTCTGCATTCGCGAATTTTACATCAAATGCTTTGGCAAAATTTTGCCCCAAAAAGTGAGATGTTCCCGCCTGCAATGCTTTGCCGTCTTGCATGAGCGCTTCTATACAATATGTTTCTTCGGCTCCGGCAAAACGCTCAGTCTCTGTTTTCAAACCCTTTATTACTGGAATTGCCATAAAATTTTGGACGAAATCAGCGTAAACGTTCATCATTTTTTCAGACTCCTCAATAGCTTCCGCCTTTGTTGCGTGAGCCGTATGCCCTTCCTGCCAAAGAAATTCGGCTGTTCTTAAGAAAAGTCTGGTTCTCATCTCCCATCGAACGACATTCGCCCATTGATTTATGAGCAATGGCAGATCTCTATAAGATTGCACCCAATTCTTGTAGGTAGACCAAATAATCGCCTCACTAGTTGGCCGAACAATAAGTTCTTCTTCTAATTTTGCATTTGGATCCACCATTAATTTACCTGGTTTATCAGGATCGTTTTTAAGACGATAATGCGTAACAATGGCGCATTCCTTTGCAAACCCTTCTGCATTTTTTTCTTCTGCCTCAAACATACTCTTAGGGACAAACAAAGGAAAGTAAGCGTTACTATGTCCTGTTTCTTTAAACATTCTATCTAACTCTGCTTGCATTTTTTCCCAAATTGCATAACCGTAAGGTTTAATAACCATACAGCCTCTAACGCCAGAGTTTTCAGCGAGATCTGCTTTTACAACTAGCTCGTTATACCATTTCGAATAATCCTCTGATCTCGTAGTTAGGTTCTTGCTCATAATGTATTTATTGGCACAAATATTGTTTAACTTTTTTTAACTAAATAGTTTGGCAAAACTAACTAATTTTGTGTAGTTCAACAATAAAAAACGAATGTTATGAAAACTATTTCCCTTCCTCAAAATAAATATCCCATTTACCTGTTTCTATCGATTTTAAGTGTTTTTGTGGTTTCTTGTGGCAGCTATCAAAACACTTCTTATTATGATACAGATGGTATTTATGGGAATCCAGATTCAAAAAACACAGTTGTAACTACTTCAGAAGTAGCAGCCGACAACAATCAATACAAGAATTACTTCGGATCCTTGCAAGATCCAAACGTAAAAAAAGACTCCACTTTTACGGATGTTGAACGTTATAGTTCTGATTCTAATAACAATCCGGAAAGCAGCAGTAGCAGTGCATGGGGCAGTGATTCTGGCACTACCGTCGTTAACATTTACGATAATAGTTGGGGATGGAATAATTACTGGAATTGGAACATTGGTTGGGGATGGAACTCTTGGTACGGAATGAATTATGGCTGGGGCTGGAATTCATGGTACGGGCCAAACTGGGGTTGGGGTTGGAACTCTTGGTACGGAAATCCATGGTGTGGTGGATATTATCAACCTTATTACCAACAATATCACCCAGGAACAAGAAGTTACGCAGGAGTTTATGGTGGTGCTAACTACGGTGGTAACAGAAATTCAGATGGCAGAAGATATTACAACCCTGCAATAAGAACTGCAACAAACAATTACAGCGGAACTAGAAACGACCCGACGATTCGAAATCCAAGATCACCGAGTGATTTTGGCGGAACTAGAAATCCAATTAGAAACAACTCCTACAGCAACCCTAACAATACAACACCAAGATACAATCAAAATAGCACATCTAGAAACCCGATTAACACTACTAGAAATTACAATAGCGGTTCCACAAGAAATTACAACAGTGGCTCTACAAGAAGTAATTCATCTAATTATGGTAGCTACAATTCGGGTGGTAGAACTTCTAACGGTACTTACGGCGGTGGAAGATCGTACGGCGGGAGAAGATAAAATTTAAATTCATTTACATCCTAAGCATTTATTTTAGATACTTAGGATTTTTTTTAATACAAAATCCTATGAAAAAATATATTTCAATTCTCTTGATTCTTGTAGTGAATTATTCGATTCACTCGCAGACTATTTCTGATGCATTGCTCTATGCTAACGACAATCTGAGTGGTACAGCAAGGTTTAGAAGTATGAGCGGGGCTTTTGGGGCATTAGGAGGTGATTTTTCTTCAATTAATGTCAATCCAGCTGGCAGCGCGGTATTTTTAAACAATCAGGCCAGTTTTACGCTAACAAATTTTAATATTCGGAATAAGTCAAATTACTTTGGGACTGAAGTCGCAACTGAAAACAATGCTTTCGATATTAATCAAGCGGGCGGTATTCTTGTCTTCGACAATCAAAATAATAGTAGCGATTGGAAGAAGATTGTATTCGCAGTAAATTATGAAAATACTTCTAATTTAGATAATGCGTTGGATACTTTTGGAACCAATCCGACCAATTCAATTGCGAACTACTTTTTGAGTTACGCCAATCCAGGATTGTACAATACAACCATTCCGATTTCTACTCTAACAGATCCTAATACTCATTATGAAGACTTAGATATTAGAAATCAGCAGGCATATCTGGGGTTGCTAGGATACGTTATTAAGGCTGATCCGAATAATTCTAGTAATAACACCTATGTTTCAAACGTTCCTGGTGGTCATTATTATCAAGAAAATTTTACGGATTCAAGAGGCCTAAATGGAAAAGTTTCCATCAATTTTGCCACGCAATATAAAGACAGGTTTTATTTTGGTTTGAATTTAAATTCTCATTTTACTGACTATACCAAAACTACTACGTTCTATGAAGAGAATGATAATAGCACAAATACCGGGCTCAAGAACTTGTATTTCGAAAACTACCAAAATACTTATGGCAATGGTTTTTCTTTTCAATTCGGCGCCATAGCGAAAGTAACCGCAAAACTAAGAACAGGATTGTCGTATGAATCTCCAACGTGGTATCGATTAACAGACGAAAAACAACAACTGTTGCAATCTACTGGCTATAATTATGGAAATCCTGTAAACCCAAACTCGAGCAGTCAAATTGTAGATTCTAATTATCTTTTGATATATCCTGAGTATAAATTGCAAACTCCTAGTAAATGGACTGGTAGCTTGGCTTATGTTTTCGGAAAACAAGGTTTGATTAGCTTGGATTATAGCATGAAAAACTACAGCAAAACAAGATTCGCACCTAACGATTCCTTTTTTCGTCCTTTAAATGCTAACATCGATTCGCAACTGAATACAGCTAGTGAATTCCGAATCGGTGGTGAATTTAGAGTAAAGCAATGGAGTTTACGCGGCGGATATCGCTACGAAGAAAGTCCATATAAAGATAAGAAGGTAGTTGGCGATTTAGCTGGATTTTCAACTGGATTTGGTTATAATTTTGGCACCACCCGATTGGATATGGCCTACGCCTATTCGCAACGAAAATCGCAACAGAGTTTCTTTTCTCAGGGATTTACAGATGGACCTGAAGTGACTACCAAAAACAATACAATTTCCTTGACCTTAGTATTTGAATTGTAATTGGGTTTTTCATTCTTTAAAAGGTATTGACGTTTGCGCAGTGTGACTTATTACAAATGGCACCAACATGCTTTTGTGTCGTGAAGAATTTCGTCTGTTTGCTGATTTAGAATGGTAAAAAAATTATTGAAAATTGAAAGTTACACCAGCAACCCAGAAATTTCGACCGAAAGCTTCCGTATTTTCTTTTCCAGCATTGTGAATATAATTCAAAGAAATTGGCATAGTAAGGCGCTCACTCAACTGAAATTCTCTTTCCGCCTTAATACTTACATTGGTCAGTGATGGTTTGTCATAATCCGTGTAGGAATAATAGGCCGCTTGATTGTTGAAGACAACACCTGCCAAAACATCTAGTGATATTTTCTTATATAACTCCTCCCACGTATAGCCTGCTTCGAAATAGGTTGTGAAATTCTGCTTTGGATTTTCACCGTTTTCGTCATACCTAAAATCATTCCCAGCGACTAATGTGCTCAGCGTTGTATTTAACGGAAAATCATATTCGGAAAAATCAAAAACTAACATCGCATCAACTGTTTTTACACCATCTTTACCATAGTTAAAAAACCCGTTGTCTACACCTTCTACCTTGGAAACGGATGGCCAGTAGTAATCCCAAACTTGTAGTGAAAGAAATGGAGTTACTTGATAATTGATATTAAAATCGATTTCTTGATAACCTTTGTAGGCCGTTTCTTCATCTGGGTAAAAATAGTCCTTTTTGAAATTTGACGTTGCCCAAAATCCAATTGTAATCTTATCGGTGGCGGCATAATTGATGGTGGGTTGCACCACTGGATAATCGCCACCCCAACATTGTCCTCGCCACAAGTATCTGGTCAAAAAGTCGACATTGAACTCAAACTTACTAGTTTTCTTTGATTCAATAGAATCTTTTGCAATTGTTTCTGTTTGCGCATACAAGTTTGAAGCTAGAAAACAGAAGCAAAAGATCGCTTTTATTCTATGAGGCGCTTTCATCGTTACTTTTTGTTTTTGAGAACGTTATCAATGGCTTCAAAAAGCTTTTCTCGGTTGATTGGTTTTGTCAAATAACCAAAAAATCCTGCTTTATAAATTCTAGCCTCGTCTTCCGCCGACGCATATGCTGTTTGTGCAATAATTACCAGTTCTGGCCGAATCATTTTTATCTTTTCTAACGCTTCAAACCCATTCATTACAGGCATTTTGATATCCATTAAAACCAAATCGATATCCGGATTATTAATGCTGATTTCCACCGCTTCCAGTCCGTTTTCCGCTCTAATAATCGTATAATTCTTCGATTGAATTACCTTTTGGAAAAGAAGAAAATTAATATTGTCGTCCTCAGCAATCAAAATGGTAATGGCTTCATCATGCACATGAGCTGATTTGCTTCGAATAGGTTTTACAGTAATGTTGTGTATTTCGTTATATTTTAATGGAATAGAAAACGAAAAGGTAGATCCTTTCTCCACTTCAGATTCGATAGAAATCATTCCTCCCATCATTTCTACATAGGCTTTAGAAATGGCGAGTCCCAAACCTAGTCCACCCGCTTTGATCGTGGCGTCATTTTCGACTCTTTTAAAGCGATCAAAAATATGTTGGTGATTGTGTTTATCAATTCCAGGCCCTGTATCTTTTATGGTAAAAATTACTTTTTTCTTTTTGTCATCAACGCGATAGCCGAAAGCGACGTGACCTTCGCTAGTAAACTTTATCGCATTGGTCACCAAATTAACAATAACCTGCTTCAGTTTGACCTCATCGGTAATAATGTTGAACTCTGCAGGTTTATCGTTGGGAATTATAAAGAAATCAATGTTCTTTGTTTTGGGAATGGTGATTTTGATGGTTTCATATAACTCGCTGATGCAAGATTCAATGTTGATATCTGAATAGTTGGGCTGAATTTGATTCGAATCAATCTTTGACATTTCAATCAAATCATCAATAATCGAAACGAGGTTTTTTCCACTTTTATCAATGACTTTAAGATACTCCAGTTTCTCTTCGGTGGTCAATTTTGTATTGAGAAGCAAATCAGTAAACCCATTGATTGCATTCATTGGCGTCCTGATTTCGTGCGACAAATTGGCTAAAAAAGAAGCCTTAAGACGCTCACCTTCCTCCGCTTTTAGTTTCGCCTTAACCAGCTCAATTTTCTGATTGGCATTTTCTTCAAATAGATTTCCAATATAACTAAACTCACCGCTGGTCTCCTTAAGCTCTTTTATCGCTTTCTTGTTTCCCGTTTCTAGGACTCGGGTCATCATTTCAAGCGGATAATAAACCAATTTCCTAGTGTAAAAAATATTGATAATCAGATTAAGGATAAAGGCAAAGATGATTAGGTATAATATCGTCATCATATTACCAAAGTAAACGTCAAACTTTCTTTCAAAAAGAAGGTTAGCAACAACTTTACCGTAGGCGTCATTTAAAACATACTGGGAAAAAATGGAATGTTTACCTTGAATTTTTTTATGCTTAGCTTTGATGAAGCTTACTTTAGATTCTGAAATTGATTCCAGATTCTTTAGATAGGCTGCGTCCATAATTCTCGCTACAAAAAAATAACCTGCCGGGGCCGTTTTGTTCTTTAGCGGATCATCAGATGGATGAATCGAAGCACCCGTCACTTCCGCAAGTCCTTCTGGTATTCTCAAGTAGAACTTACTAATTCCGCCATGACTTAATCGAAGCATCGCTTCCTTCGGGATGATGTCTTTCGATTTCATTTTCGCAGAGGCGGTGCGAATCATAAAATTGAATCCTATGTCATAGGCTCCCAAATAGTCTGCATTGTAAATATTCAGTTCATTTCCAATGGTTTCGTTGTACCAAACAGAGTCTTTCGACTTGATAAAATTGACAAACTCATCCCAATTGGTGTCGTTATTTATGGCAACTTGAATGGGCTTAGTATCGAGTTCTATCAGTTTTGTCACTTCATTCTCGAACTGACTTACTGAATTTGAATATACTTTTGTCTCCGCTTGTTTAGTATAATAGAAAAGTGACAGATAAAGTAGAATGAAAAAAGCACTCGACGAGAAGATCAAGAGCAAAATCTTTGGGTAGGTTTTTTTTACATTCATCTTATTTACAAAACAATCGCTATTATTATTGGGGGAAATTAGCACAAAAAGATGTCATAAAACCACGAAATTTAGAAATTAATCAAAAGGTTTTTAACAATTGTTAAAGCAACTACTATTTAAAAACACTGTCAATCACTTGAAAGATTTTCTCCTTGTCTAAAGGCTTGGTAATATAATCCGTAAATCCAGCGTTAAGCACGCGCTCTTTATCTTCACTAGACGAATGGGCAGTTTGCGCAATTACGGGAAGATTTGGAAGAAACATTTTTATTTTTTCAAACGCTGAGTAGCCATCCATGATGGGCATTTTGATGTCCATAAAAACCAAATTGATTGCTGGATTAGTAGAGCAAATAGTAACCGCCTCTTGCCCATTGACCGCTCTAATAATAGTATAATTGCGTAACTGCAGTATTTTTTTTAGTAATAAGAAATTGATATTGTCATCTTCAGCCACCAGAATTACCTTGTCATGATTTGCTTCTAAATCAATTGCAGGCGCAACTATAACTTCTTCTACTTTCGTTGTGTCGTATTGCAACGGAATTGAAAATTCGAATGCCGATCCTTCCCCTACTTTTGATTGTACCGAAATTGTTCCTCCAAGCATCTCTACATAAGCCTTACTAATGGCCAATCCCAATCCTAAACCACTTAACTCCACCGAGAAATCGTCTTCAACACGTCTGAACCGATCAAAAATTACTTTAAGATTTTTCTCGTCAATTCCAACGCCAGAATCCTTTACATTAAAATAGATTTTGTGCTTTTTCTCATCGATTCGAAATCCAAATTCTACGGTTCCTTTTTCCGTATACTTAATCGCATTGGTAATCAAATTGGTAATAATTTGGTGCAATTTGGTTTTGTCCGATAGGATGTTTTTTGAAACCGGATTTCCTTGTTTTATCAAGTGAAAAGTGATCTTCTTTTCTTTCGGAATCGTTACTTTGATTGCTTCATACAGTTCTTGACAACATGCATCAATATCAAAACCAATAAGTTTTGGTGTAATTTGTTGCGCATCAATTTTTGACATTTCAATCAAGTCTTCGATGATCGAAACCAGATTACTACCACTATTCCGAATGATTTTGATGTATTCGCTTTTGTCACTTTCGCTCAATTTCTTGTCATTTAGCAAATCACTAAATCCAATAATGGCATTCATTGGCGTTCGAATTTCGTGCGATAAGTTGGCTAAAAATGATGATTTTAAATTGTCGCTTTCTTCCGCTTTCTTTTTAGAAATTTCGAGTTGTTTTCGCTGGTTGTTATTCTCTTCAAACAAATTCCCAATGTATCCAAATTCACCAGGCTCTGATTTCAATTCATCAATTGCATTTTGATTTCCCGTTTCCAAAACCTTGGTAATGCTTTTAAGTGGGGAATAAACCCATTTTTTTGAAAAATATAAATAGACCATTAAATTGATAAAAAAAGCAGCTATGATGATAGTCAAGATTTTCTTGGTACTTCTAAAATCCAAATCAAAAGGACGCTTAAATGCTAATTGCCCTACATCTTCATTTCGCCAATTTTTTAGTTTTTTGTAAATAATAACCGACTCAATATCTGCTGCTGGCAATAGACTAGCGGCGACTAGCCTGGTCTTTGAATTACTTATTTTATCGAGATTCTCTAGAAATGGACGGTTAATCAATCGTGCCATAATGAAGTAACCCGCTGGCAAAGTTTTTACTTTTTTAGGATCTTCGGAAGTATGAATCGTTGCGCCAAAAATCTCAACTGTTCCCTCTGGAATTTGAATATAAAAACGCATTAATTTGTCTTTATATAATTTCTCAAAAACAGATTTGGGAAGAAAATCAGTCGACTTGATATTGGACGTTGTTACTTTACTAACTAGTTGCTGATCTAAACCATAAATTCCGATATAATCGACCTCATAAGTTTCAAATTCTCTAACTATAAAATCATTAAACCATGTTTGATCTTTAGTCGTAATAAATCTCACCAATGCAGTCCAGTAGGTAATATCTTTTATGGTCGCTATGTGGGTTCTTGAATTCAGTTCAAACAAAGACGAAACCTCGCTGTTATACTGATTGTACGTTGTCTTATAAACCTCCTTTTCTTTTTGTACGGTGTAGGCATAAAGGGATAAGTACAGAATCAAAAACAATATGCTTGTCCCAATGATAAGTAATAAGAGTTTAAAATAGGTATTGAGGGCAACGTTTTTCATCATAGAGTCAAAATACCGTTATTGTAAATCTAATATTTGTTAAATATAAAAAATTAATTGCGACTTTGTTTTTAAAAAGACAAAATATCTTACGTATTGCAAATCCTACTGCATTGCTAGATGATCTATTTCTGCTTTCTTTAGCATTTTTAGTTTATGATTAAATGTATTTGTTCGCTTATTTTTTCGAATAAAGCTAGTATTCCATTTATATCAAAAAATCATTCTGCTCAATGCATGCGATGACCTTAAAGTATCTTTGAAAAGCCAATACTAAATCGTCCTCTACTTTGAAAAAAACGCTAATCAATAACCTAATTAACGCTTTTTTTTATTGTAAGATTTTGGAACGTAAGATTAGAATCATGCTAATTGCGATGGAATGCCTTTCGCTATGACCTGAAAAGCCAATCCTTTAATCTAAAAAAGGCTACAACGGAATATTTCCATGTTTTCTATCTGGACGAATACTAACTTTATTCTCCAACATACTAAACGCTTTGATTAATTTTTTTCGCGTGTCTTGCGGAAGAATGACTTCATCTACAAAACCTCTTTGTGCTGCAGTATATGGATTGGCGAACAAATCGGCGTATTCCGTTTCTTTTTCTGCCAATTTCGCTTCTGGATTGGCCGCTTCGCTAATTTCTTTTTTGAAGATAATTTCACTCGCACCTTTGGCTCCCATTACCGCAATTTCCGCCGATGGCCAGGCAAAATTCATATCGGCGCCGATATGTTTGGAGTTCATTACGTCATATGCTCCACCATAAGCTTTTCTAGTAATCACCGTTACTCTCGGCACCGTAGCTTCACTCAACGCGTACAATAATTTTGCACCATGAACAATAATTCCGTTCCATTCTTGGTCGGTTCCAGGTAAGAATCCAGGAACATCAACAAGTACTAATAATGGAATATTAAAGCAATCACAAAAACGGGTAAATCGCGCCGCTTTGATCGAACTTTTCACATCCAAACAACCTGCTAAAAACATCGGATTATTGGCTACAATTCCGACACTTCGACCGGCAATTCTGGCAAATCCAACAATGATATTTTCCGCGAAATCTTTATGAATTTCAAAAAACGAATCTTCGTCGATAACGCCCTTGATGACTTCATGCATATCGTACGGTTTGTTCGCATTATCGGGAACAATAGTATTGAGTTGTGGACGCATTTCGTCATTCAATGTATACGCTAACTTTGGCGTCGTTTCTTTATTATTTTGTGGAATGTAACTCAATAATGTTTTAATATCCTCTAAACAAGATACGCCGTTCGGAGAAGTCGTGTGCGCCACTCCAGATTTGGTCGAATGGGTAACTGCACCACCTAAAGCTTCAGAAGTGACTTCTTCGTTGGTTACTGTTTTCACAACATTTGGCCCCGTTACAAACATATAACTGTTGTTTTCCACCATCATTGTAAAATCGGTCATGGCAGGCGAATAAACCGCACCACCAGCGCAAGGTCCCATAATCGCAGAAATCTGTGGGATAACACCTGACGATTGTACGTTTCTAAAAAATATATCGGCATAACCACCCAACGAGCGAACGCCTTCTTGAATACGAGCGCCACCAGAATCATTGAGTCCAATCATTGGCGCGCCTACTTTGAGCGCCATATCCATGACCTTACATATTTTCTCCGCATGTGTTTCTGACAAAGCACCTCCAAAAACAGTAAAATCTTGCGCGAAAATATAGACCAATCTTCCGTTTATCGTACCGTACCCGGTGATTACACCGTCGCCATAATACATCTCCTTCTCCATTCCAAAATCGGTAGTTCGGTGCGTCACGAGCATTCCGATTTCTTCAAATGAACCTTCATCCATAAGGTATTCGACGCGTTCTCTTGCCGTCAGTTTTTTCTTTTCGTGTTGCTTGGCAATTCGTTTTTCGCCCCCGCCTAATTTGGCTTGAGCGATTTTATCGTTAAGTATGTTTATTTTGGATTCCATAGTTTATTGAATTGGTAATCGAACAATTTTTTGATCTTCTAAATACTGTTGTAGGGCAACCAAAGCCGCAATTTGAGCTTCCTCTTCTTGTTGTTTTTTCAACATCGCAGCATCGTAATAATTTTTGACGAAATGCGTGTCAAAATGACCAGAGCGAAATGCTTCATGTTCGAAAACAAATTTTCCGAAGGGTAAAGTCGTTTGAACACCTTCAATTTTATAATCGCTGATGGCTTTCAACATCAGCTGAATGGCCTCTTCACGCGTTTTTCCGTACGTAATCAATTTGGATAACATCGGGTCGTAATAGATCGGAATATCCATCCCTTGTTCGAAACCATTGTCCACACGAACACCTTCTCCTGTCGGCAACTGATACACATCTAAATGTCCAACACTTGGAAGAAAATCATTCGTCGGATCTTCCGCATAGACTCGCAATTCCATCGCATGACCGCGAATTACTAAATCCTCCTGCTTCATAGGCAAGGCTTCACCTCGAGCCACTTTGATTTGCAATTCGACCAAGTCGACGCCCGAAATCAGTTCAGTTACTGGATGTTCCACTTGCAAACGGGTATTCATTTCGAGGAAGTAAAAATTGTGCTTATCGTCTAACAAAAACTCAACAGTTCCCGCTCCTAAATAATCACAAGCTTTCGCGACCATAACCGCAGCTTCTCCCATTTTCTTTCGCAATTCTGGCGTGAGCACAGCCGATGGCGCTTCCTCGACTACTTTCTGGTGCCGGCGTTGGATGCTGCATTCTCTTTCAAAAAAGTACAAGATATTTCCGTGGCTGTCTGCCATCACTTGGATTTCGATATGCCGTGGTGAGGTCACATATTTTTCTATAAAAACCGAGCCGTCTCCAAAAGCTGCTGTGGCTTCACTAATGGCACGATTCATTTGAGATTCGAAGTCGCTTTCTTTCTCCACCACGCGCATTCCTTTTCCACCACCACCAGCAGAGGCTTTGATTAGGATTGGAAAACCAATGGAATTGGCTGTTTTCTTCGCTTCATCAATGTCGATAATCGCATGGTCAACGCCGGGAACCATCGGAATATTATAGTGCATAACCGCTTCCTTGGCTGCCAATTTGCTTCCCATGACGCGAATGGCTTTCGATTTTGGCCCGATAAAAATCAAGTTGTTTTTTTCAACCTCTTCCGCAAAATCAGCATTTTCACTTAAGAATCCATATCCTGGGTGGATGGCGTCCACGTTTAAGGACTTGGCCACTTCGATGATTTTATCACCCAATAAATACGACTGATTTGACGGTGCTTCTCCGATCCAAACGGCTTCATCGGCAAACTTTACGTGTGGCGCATTTCTATCGATTGTAGAGTAAACGGCGACTGTTTTAATCCCCATTTTTTGGGCAGTTTTCATTACTCTAATGGCAATTTCACCGCGATTGGCTACTAGTATTTTTTTCATTATTTATATTTTAGATAAAAGAGACAAGACCGTTGCACTGAAAGAGGAAAGATACTTTATGCTTAACAATTTCTTGGTTCTTGACTCTTGATTCTTTTTGTTTTAGATAAAAGTGAC
>CANHEA010000074.1 GCA_947459635.1 Flavobacteriaceae bacterium
AAGGACTGAAAATCGCCGAAAACATAAGCCAGCTATGGGTTTCTTCGGATTACTATGAAAAGCAACAATTGCAATATTTGGTATTTCCGGAAGGTCTACTATATGACAAGAAAAATGACACAGTTCGAACTAATAGAATCAATACTTTATTTCATGAAATTGCAGTAAGTACAAGGGTTTTGGATAAAAGAAAAAAAGACAATTCACAGTTGAATTGTCTTTTTGGTAGTAATGTCGGGATGACTGGATTCGAACCAGCGACCCCTAGCACCCCATGCTAGTACGCTACCTGGCTGCGCTACATCCCGAGTAATTTTCGGAATGCAAATATATTTTTTTTCTGGAAAGTGTTCAAGGGTTGCAAAGAATTGCACAATAAAAGAAGTATTTATTCTGTCGCCTTTTTCCTTCTCGAGGTGTTTTGGTTGAGCTTGAACTGATAATTGAATGTTTTCAATTTACTTCGTCTTTCCTCCGCCCGTAACTTCAATTTGAGTTCAAAGTTCATATCTACAGCATTGATATGCTTCATCGCATTGGAAAAGACAGCTTCCTTATGGTCCATTTTGGCTGTGTCTTCATTGATTATTGTAGTATTTTTTCGAGAAATAGCTGCTTCATTTCGCAAGAGGGAATCTTTCTTAGGAGAAGGGAAATCAAACGACAATATGATTTGTTCGTCATCAGGACTCATTTTTACCACAAAATTGTCAACGACAAAATGATCGGAAAAAATTCTGTTTTTTAGAAGCATCGCTTGATCTAAGATACCGTTTGTATTAAATTGGTCACTATGATCGGTAAGATAATGAATGACCTCTTCTACCGCACTAGGAGCAACGTCGTAATGCAAATAATTTTCTTTTCCGACGAAAACAAGTGCTGCTTTTGACCCAACGTTGAATTTCTTGGAAAGATATATTTTGGTGAACGGAATGTTCTTAGCATCGAATGTTTGAAACGCAGTAATATTGTATCGATTGTCGATCTCATGACGATGCAAAACACCTTTAGAATCCGAATATATTGGATCTCTAAATGAATACTCCTTCTTATCTATACAATAGCCGACTAACTTCATTGTTTATTTTTCTATAAGACATTAGAAAAAGTAGATTTGAAAATAGAAAGCATCTGGGGAGTTTGCTTCTGCGCATCTAAAGTATGAAATAATTTCCTATAAAAAAAACACCAGTGTGAACTAGTGTTTTCTTTCAAAAAATAGAATTTCGTGCAATTCGTTATTCTCTTATGAATTTTGCAGTGCCATTTTTACTTTTAATGAAGTAAATGCCTTTTGTTAATGGACTAACGTCAATGGAAATAGTTGAATTTCCATTAAGATCGACCGATTCTTCGCGAACTAATTTGCCGTCGATTGCATAAATGCTGTATTTGAATACGCTGTCGTTGTTATAATTGTTGAGAACAACATTAAAAAGCTGATTAGTAACTGTTGGGAAAATCGAAAACTTTGAATTGGTAAAATGAGTCGTCGTTAGTGCGCCGTTGTTGACGCGAACATCATCAATGATTATTTTTGTCCCAAAAGAGGCATTTTCTTGGGTTCCCATCGAGAAGGAAATATACATCCATAATGGCGTTTCATTTGAAGTATAGATTACAGGTGCTTCGGTATATTTAAATTGTACATTTCCATCATACACATAGTCAGGTTCTGCAATTTGAATAGCTGCCCGTCCGATTTCGCCACTCTCGCCTAAGACGGTCAATTCTGCTTCGATGACATCAGTCACGCCAAATGGAATATACTTATAATGGAATGCCAAGAATGACACATTCATCCCAGGTTCAATAGGAACACCAGGATTCCAACCTGGGCTGTCTTGGGTCGCATCATGAAACAATACGGCACCACCAGGAATAACATGGTTTTGAGTCAAATTGTAGGCATTTCTGATTTCTAAAGCTGTCGAACCAGAGAAGGAATCATTAGTCGGAGCGCACGAGAAATCAGTATAATTGTCGAAAAGTATGGTGTCAGAAGTATTTTCACCTGTTTCGAGATCAATCCCAACTGGAATACTAAAGTTTATTCCCCAGTTGCTTACTTTTCCGTTGGATTTGATATTTTCAAAATCGCCGTTGACAACTTGGGCGTTGGATGCAGGTACCACAACGAGCAGTAACAGCAAGTAAATGTTTTTTTTCATAATCAAATTTTTTAAGTCTGGTTTAGGATTCATAGCAGTTCTTCCCTCAACCAAAATTAAGAATATTATAGAACACAACGATCAAAATTCGGGTAGACAAAAGGTGTACTGACTTGTAAAATACTGATTATTAATATTTTATATTTTAAAAATAAAGTCGGTCAAGTTGTCTTCGGTTTGCACTTGCAGTTTTTTTCTCAGTCGATAACGCGCTGTTTTAACACTATCAGGAGAAATATTTAGAATCGTCGCCATTTCCTTTATAGAAAGATTGAGCTTAATCAAGGCACAAATTTTCAAATCGTTGGTGCTGATTTCTGGGTAATTTTGTTTGAGTCGAATATAGAAATTCTTATTTATTCCTTCAAAATAAGTATCGAAATCATTCCAACTATTTTTCTGATTCAAATGTTTATTAACCATCTTGAGCAGCTGTACTTCCCCGATTGGCACCGATTTTTCGATGTTTGTTTTAATTTCATTCAGGAGTTCATTTTTTTGAAGCATCTGTAGTGTAATCGCACTCAATTGACTTTCCTTGTGTTCAATATCATTTTGAAATTGCTGCGCTTTTAATATTTTTTGATGTTCCAAAATGGCTACCAGTTCCTCATTCTTTTTTAAGAGTTGTTTGTCGCGTCCGTTTATTTTCTTGAGGAAGAAGTACGAAATACCGAAGATGATAATCAAAACTACAATTCCAATAAACAAAATAGAATTGGTCAATTGCGTGACTTTCTTCTCCTTTGAAATTAACGCTAATTGACGGTTCTTTTCAGCAACGTCAAATTGAACTTCCAAGCTTTTTACAATTTGAGCCCGTTCAAGTGAATAGAAATTATTTTGAATAGAAAGCAATTGGGCTTGCATTTCGCTCACGTCCTTAAATTTTCCTTCTTGTTTTTTTATTTCAATTAAAGCTTCTAAACTTTTGATTTCAAAAATCTTATCTGACAACGATTGGGCAATCTGATTTGCTTCGTGATACAGACTTTCTGCTTTGATGTTATTGTGTTCAAAATTCGAATACCATTTACCAATAGCCAACAAACAAGACACTTGCCCTTGTTTGTTTTCAGTCGATTTTGAAATAGCAAAGGCCTTATTGAAGTACGAAAAGCTGACCTCTTTTTGATTCTTCTGCTGTGCCATTTTTCCAATTTTAATATATGCATTGGGCAGATAGGCAACGTTTTTATGTGCTTCAAAGTCATTAAGTGCCAATAGAAAGAGTGTTTCAATAGAGTCTTTTCGTTGCTCTTTTTCGTATAAAGTACCAAGACTCGTATAGGCTAAACCCAAAGTTCCAGAATTGTCATTTTTGTTTTTCAGCAAGCGTACCACTTCGCGACTCATTTTGATTGCGTCTTTGTGTTTACTTTGCCGACTGTAGATTGTACTAATTAATTGCAGGCATTTACTTCTGCCAATACTCGATTGGTTCGGATTGCTAGTTTCAAGTTTCTTGAATTCGGCGAGCGATTTTGTGGCAAATTGTAGGCCTTTCTCCAAACTAGATCCAAATGAACAGATGCCTAAGTAGAGTAAGGCTTCGGCTTTGTCCGCGGTATTATGCTCTTTATTTGCTTTTTCATTAGCCATCCAAAAGTAGCGAAAGGCTTCATTTTCATTATCTTTTACTAAAGCAGCCCAACCTTTTTGCAGCAAAATATTGTCGGATGGATTGGCCATACCCAACTGAAATACGAGTAAAATAAAGTAGCAACTGAACTGCTTAATTAAATTCATAGTAAAAGTATATCATTGATGATGCTCAGAGGCTGGAGCGCCACATATAGTGAATTCTTTGGTACGGAAATCAAAAATAAGTTTCTAATTGCACGCCGGAAGCGAATTGATCCACGCCGTGACTAGCTGAATCCCTTCTTCATGGACGACCGTTCTTCCCAGTCTTGGCATTCGGTACTGTGTCGCATTGGTACTTAACGTATATAATAAAGTTGATTCAGTTGAATTTTGTGGACTTACGATTTGACCTCGTGGAATTCCTGGAACCGAAAGTATCGCTGGTGCACAAACTCCCATATTCAATGGATTGGTCGTTTGATTGAATGCCATTCTAATATTGACAAATTCTACATTCCCACCGCTTTGATGGCAAAAAGCACAATTGATGTCAAAATACGAACGCACTCTTAAATCGAGACTTTGAGAGGTGTCATTATAGTCAACCGTTGATACAATCGAAGCAGGTAGATTATCTTCTAAATAACCAAATTCAATCCATTTGGAAAGTTGATTTTTAGTAGCATTACCATAATTATATGGGTTGTTTAAATTCTGAGGTTTGATCCCGATTGGCATGCTAACAGAACTTATGTCGTGGCACATTTTACAATCGTTTTGGGAGGGAATCTTGTAGTCAATCGTGTGTGTTGTTGCCGTTTCGTCTATCCATGAAATAACGACAGTGCTACCTTGTGTTTGTAAAGTCGCCTCCGTCTGATCATCATTCCAAACATAATCAGCAAAGATCCAAGAATTGGCTTTTCGTATCATGACGCGTGTTTCTAGTATTTTTGCGGTATTCGAAGGTTGCACATGATTATAATAAAATGTTTTGACGATAGCGGATCCCACCGGTAGATTCAAGATTTCACCATCGGAAACATAAGTAGCTTTGGTTCCGTTTGGCAACCATATGAAGCGCTTTTTTAAGGCGTAATCAGAAAAAAGTTCACTCGCTGGTCGATAAGGAATAACGCCGTAAGAAGGCTGTTGGTCCTTCATTTCACCAGCAAAAAATTTGTAATCAGATAAGTTTGGGTATGGAACTTGGGCTAAATTAACAACCACTGGACTTACCTCAATAGCAACGTAATCGTTCTTGTCGGAGGAACAGGAAAACACGATGAATAACAATATAAAAGCTGAAACGCTAATTGAAATCGGTAAAATGTTATTCTTCATAGTTTTCAAAATAAATCTAATTTAACAGTATTTCCAATATTGAAATTGCCGCTTCACTAATCTTTGTTCCTGGTCCAAAAACTGCAACCGCACCAGCATCAAATAAGAACTGATAATCTTGGGGAGGAATGACGCCGCCTACAATAACCATAATGTCTTGACGACCGTATTTCTTCAATTCTTCGATTACTTGTGGAACCAATGTTTTATGTCCAGCAGCTAAGGAGGAAACGCCTAAAATATGAACGTCATTTTCAACCGCTTGCTTAGCAGCTTCTGCTGGCGTTTGGAACAATGGACCAATATCTACATCAAAGCCAACATCAGCGTAACCGGTTGCTACTACTTTCGCACCGCGATCATGGCCATCTTGCCCCATTTTTGCAATCATAATTCGAGGTCTTCTACCTTCTTTTGCAGCAAATTCGTTGGCCAATTGTTTGGCTTTTTCAAAACTCTTGTCGTCTTTTATTTCTTTGCTATACACGCCACTAAACGTTTTAATTTGTGCTTTGTATCTTCCGAAAACACTTTCTAATGCATCACTAATTTCACCAAGTGTGGCTCTGTTTCGAGCTGCATCGACGGCCAAATCAAGCAAGTTTCCTTTTCCAGTTTGTGCACAAAGCGTCAATTGTTTTAATGAATCTTGCACTTTCTCTGTATTTCGAGACGCCTTAATTCGTTGCAATTGTTCAATTTGTTGTTTTCGAACCATTTGATTATCTACGTCTAAGATATGCAACGGATCTTCTTTTTCCAAACGAAACTGATTGACGCCGACGATAATATCTTGATTGCTATCAATTCGGGCTTGTTTTCTTGCGGCGGCTTCTTCAATGCGCAATTTTGGAATGCCTGCTTCAATGGCTTTTGTCATGCCACCTAATTCTTCGACTTCTTCAATGAGTTTCCAGGCGTTTTGGGCTATTTCATTGGTCAGACTTTCTACATAATAGCTTCCTGCCCAAGGATCAACAGTTTTGGTGATTTTGGTTTCTTCTTGTAAATAGATTTGTGTGTTTCGTGCAATTCGTGCAGAGAAATCTGTAGGCAAAGCAATTGCTTCATCAAGTGCATTCGTATGCAAAGATTGTGTCCCGCCGAATGCTGCCGCCATCGCTTCAACAGTGGTGCGTGCCACATTATTGAATGGATCTTGTTCCGTCAAACTCCAACCTGATGTTTGACAATGAGTTCGCAACGCCAATGATTTCTCATCTTTGGGATGGAATTGCTTCACTAGTTTTGCCCAAATCATTCTGCCCGCTCGCATTTTGGCGATTTCCATAAAATGATTCATGCCGATCGCCCAAAAAAACGAAAGTCGTGGCGCAAACTCATCGATGTTCATTCCCGTTGATAGTCCAGTTCGAATATATTCTAATCCATCGGCTAAAGTATATGCCAACTCAATATCAGCAGTAGCTCCAGCTTCTTGCATATGGTAGCCAGAAATCGAAATGGAATTGAATTTCGGCATTTTCTTACTGGTGTACTCAAAAATATCCGCGATAATTTTCATGGATGGAGTAGGCGGATAGATGTAGGTGTTTCGCACCATAAACTCCTTCAGAATATCATTTTGTATGGTTCCCGAAAGATGCTCTGGTGTAACTCCTTGTTCTTCTGCCGCAACAATATAGAATGCCATGATAGGAAGAACCGCGCCGTTCATTGTCATCGAAACCGACATTTCTTGCAACGGAATTTGATCGAATAATACTTTCATGTCTTCCACAGAATCGATGGCAACTCCAGCTTTTCCTACATCTCCAACCACACGTTCATGGTCAGAATCATAACCGCGATGCGTTGGTAAATCAAAAGCAATCGACAGTCCTTTTTGTCCCGCAGCTAAGTTTCTTCTGTAGAAAGCATTGCTTTCTTCGGCGGTAGAAAATCCAGCGTACTGGCGAATAGTCCAAGGTCGACGCACAAACATCGTGGCATATGGACCGCGAAGATTGGGTGCGAATCCAGCGCCAAAGCCAATGTGCTCTAGGTTGTCGACGTCCGATTTGGTGTACATCGATTTGAGTTCGATGCCTTCCGCAGTGAGGAAGTTGCCAGATGTTGGTTGATTGTTGTCGGTTGCCCGTTGTCGGCTTTCCGTTAGCGTGATATTTTGGAGGTCTTTTCTTTTCATGGTTGAAAGGCACTAAGCCGCAAAGTTATACTTCAGTGGATAGGCGTTCTTGTTCAGATTGTTCCGCTAAACGTTTTTCAATAATTGGTGTGATTAACGTTTTTCTAGGTTTTATTTTGACAAATGGAAACAGTTCTAAATCGTGTTTCATTTGATCGTTTTTGTTTGGATATTTATTCGTGCCAAGCAGCACTTCTTTTCCTTCATCGAAAAGTTTCTGCTCTGCATCTGCACTTTCTTGGATTTTTCTTTTGATGGTACCGTCTTTCAATTGCTTTAAAAATCCACCATTCGCTTCGATATTTTTAAATAATGTTAAGGCTTTTTCAGCCAATTGTTGCGTAAGACTTTCGATGTAGTAACTGCCATCAGCGGGATTGTCGACTTTATCGAAGTAACATTCCTTTTTCAATATCAAAAGTTGATTTCGGGAAATCCGTTCTCCGAATTCATTGGATTTATGATATAAAACGTCGTACGGCAAATTGGAAATAGTGTTCGCTCCACCAAAAATAGCGCTCATACATTCAGATGTAGTTCGCAACATATTGACATTATAATCGTAGATGGTTTTATTTCGCTTGCTTGGAGAAACCGCGATATGGCAATCTAAAGTATGTCCAAATGGTTTAGCGACGGCCGAAAATAACAATCGCAACGCCCGCAATTTTGCGATTTCAAAAAAGTAATTGCTTCCTACGGCTACTTGAAAAACCATGGGTTGGTTGATGGTTTCGATGGCATTGAAATATTCTGTAGCATGTGCTAACGCATAGGTCAATTGCTGCACCATAGTGGCGCCGGCGTTTTGATATAGACTGGCATCAACGCTAATAACGCTGCTTTTCGAGGTGTTTTTGGAAAGTTGGTTGAGTACTTCAAAGTTGTCTTTGGACTCGTTGACAAACCAATTGCCTTCGCGTGCTAAGTGTCCAATTGGATCGATGTTGCAAAAGATCGTGGCATTTTTAGCTTGTGCAATTCGTTCAATTTTAGTTACGAAATCGATAGAGAGGAATTGCAAATGAAAGTGAATGCTGACGCTTTCTAAAGGAAGGTTGTTTAGTAATTTCTCGACGTCGGTGTTTTCGTCCTCTATAGTAAATACAAGGCTTTCGGCGCCTCGTTGGATGCTGTCTAAGGCATTGGCGATAGATTTATCTAAATCAAACACAAAAATGGATTGCGCAATTTTAAATTGACTTGCCTTTGTGGTGACGTTTGTGACAGTGGATTCATCAAAATGGTAAAACGGTCGAACTTGAATATCTTCAGGAGATTTCCAAACCAAAGTGTCGTTGTAGTCGGCACCTTTCAATTCAAATTGAATTTGTTGTTTCCATTGTTTGGAGGAAACTGGTTCGAATTCGTTGAATAACTTCATGATGCTAGGATTTAGGTTCTGGTTTCTGTCTTGCTTCTTGACTCTTTCTGCTACTACTTTTTAAGGGTGTCGCCTTCGTATTCTACGATGTAAATATCTTCACTATCGCGTTTCATATAGTATTTTTCACGTGCGAATTTCTCAATTTGATCGGGATTCTTCAGTAGTTTGATATTTTCCTGATCTTTTTTGATTTCGTCTTGGTAGTATTTTTTGTTGGCTTCGAGTTCTTCAATTTCTTGGTTTAGCACGCGATGGTCGAAGTAGGAGTAATTGTCAAGAAATAGCATCCAAGTGCAAAAAAACAGCAAAACCCAAACGTATTTGTTGCTGATGAATTTGAACCAGGGTTTGTCTTTATACGATTGTTCCATTGTATTCTGAATGTATTAGCCCCGATAGTAGTGGAAATCCTTTTGTGCCGGTGTTCGGCGCAAAAGATTGCAACGGATAGCGGGATTAGCTCCTAAAAAAGCAGCATAAAAGTACGATTTTTTTAGGATAATCTTTGATTTATTACTGCGCGAACCACATCGATCGCCACGGTGTTGTATTTGTCGTTAGGTATGATGATGTCCGCGAAGGCTTTGGTCGGCTCGATAAACTGTTGGTGCATGGGTTTGAGTGTGGTTTGGTATCGGTTGAGCACTTCATCCATGTCGCGGCCACGTTCTGCGATATCGCGTTTGAGTCGACGGATTAATCGTTCATCAGAATCTGCATGCACGAATATTTTCACATCGAAAAGTTCGCGAAGTTCAGGATGGGCGAGGATTAGAATTCCTTCGACGATCATTACTTTGCGCGGATGGGTATAGATGGTATCGTCTGTTCTGTTGTGTGTTACGAACGAGTAGACCGGTTGATCGATGTTGTTTCCGGCTTTTAATTCTTCGAGGTGTTGCACTAAAAGGTCAAAATCGATGGCACGAGGATGATCAAAATTGATGAGAGCTCTTTCGTCGAAACTCAAATTGGAATTGTCTTTATAGTACGAATCTTGCGAAATAATGCCGACTTCGGTCTCTGGCAATTCGTTCATAATTTGATGTACGACGGTTGTTTTTCCGCTTCCAGTTCCGCCAGCAATTCCGATAATTAACATAGAGTAGTTGAGTTAGTGTTTTCGAAAACAAAAATAGGAATTTAAATGAAAGTTGATTTGTTTTTTATGGAAATCACTCGCAATTAAATTCCTATTATTAATTTACTGAAAACGCCAAATGCATTTATCGCACTAGAGAAAAGTGGCTTTTAAATTCTTTGGACTGTCCATTTTCAGTGTATTCTACCGTAAACCAATAGTCTGTTGAAGGTAGAGGTTGCCCATTTAAGGTACCATCCCAACCTTTTCCGTTGGCACTGACTTGTTTGATATATTTACCGTAACGGTCGTAAATATGAATCAGTGTGCCTGGTTGGTTTTCTAATCCTATGACATTCCATGTGTCGTTGTATGCGTCGTTATTAGGTGTAAAGAAGGTCATATAACCCAAAACGGTTACTTCAGTAGTCAAATCGGTACAGCCGTTGACATCTTTTACATAGACCACATGTGAGCCAGGAACTGCCGGTGAGAATACGTTGCTTTCTTGAACAGGACCGTTATCTAATTGGTATGTAAAAGGTCCAGTTCCGCTAGCCACGTTGACAATTATTGCCGCCTCGTTACTAAATTGATTGATAACTTGTGTTGCAATTCCAAGTCCAGGGAAAGAAGTAGTTACGGTTGCTGTTGCCACTGGCGAATCGCAACCTGTACTGATATTAGTTGCCACGACAGTGTAAACGCCAGGTACACTTACGTTGATAGAACTGCTTGTTGGGGCAATGACAATTCCGTCAAGCGTCCAAACAAAACTGTGTGTAGCTGGGTTCAAACCTGTATCTAGAATATGCGTTCTAAAAGGAATTCCGGTTGCTTCGTCGGTACAAATAACGCCGTCTATAATGGCAGGTGTTAGTGTTATTGGTTGTGGATTTACGGTCACGCTTGCCACAGCTGAAAAACATGGAAAACTATTGGCTGCCGTAATCGTATACGTTCCTGGTTGAAGATTCGGATAGATTAGGTTTGAGGTGTATGGACCGCCGTCAAAACTGTAGGTTTCGAGCCCTACATTAAGGATTGTAATTTCACCTAATGCGTCAGTACAATTTGGCTGAGCTACAAAAAATGCTGGCGTGCTCGGTGTTGGTGGCTGAATATTTAGTGTAATTGTGCTTGGAGCTGAAAAGCATCCTGAACCATTTTTGGCAGTTACGGTATGTGTGGAACCGCCTGCTAATCCGGGATAGTTTAAGGTTGCAGTATATGGACTGCCATCAAAACTATACGTTTGTCCAAGTACATTAGAAATCTGAACTGTCCCTGTTGGTTCAGTACATGTTGGTTGAATAGGTGTAAGTGTTGGGGGAGCTGGTGTCAAAGGTTGAATATTTAAGGTCGCACTAGACGTTGCTGAAAAGCAGCCATCACTGTTTTTGGCTTTGACCGTATGGGTTGAAGCAGCGATCAATCCTGTATATACCAATTGGTTGGTAAATGGGCCACCATCAAAACTATAGGTTTCCCCCGAAATAGGTGTGATGGTAATTTCTCCTGTTGGTAAGGTGCAAGTAGGTTGTGTAACAACTAATATCGGTGCTGCTGGTGTGGTTGGTTGAGGTAAAATAGTGACAGTAATGGTTGAAGATGAACATCCACCAGTATTTTTTGCTACTAAAGTATGCGTTGTGCCACCTGGAAGTAAGCCATAGAAGGTTGTTGTTGTGAAAGGACCATTGTCAAAACTATAGGTAATTCCAGCCGGAACTGGGAAAATGGTAATCGAGCCAGTTGCCGTAAAACAATCGGGCTGTGTAAGTAAACCTATAGCAGGATCGGCAGGCAATTCATTTATCGTTAGAATAACAGGTGTTCTGGTCAATGAAGGGCAAGTTCCGTTAAAGGCTTCTGCAAAATAGACGATAGATATTGCCGTATTTATGCTTGGATTAGGGACAACGGTTCCAGCAGTTGGTGTATCATACCAGATTACGTTTTGTCCTGCAGGGACAGTTGCTGTCGCGGTAATGGTTTGTAAAGGATTTTGTTCACATTGAAAAATATCACCGCCCGAAACAGGTGGAGCGGGCGCTGCATTGATGGTTAGAATTACTCTAGTTCTTGTCAGGGAAAGGCAATTTCCAACCTTGGTTTCGGCATAATATGTAATTGAACCCGTAGCATTTAGTGTAGGTGTAGTTACCAAGGTTCCTCCCGTTAGTTGATCATACCAAGAAATTGTTTGACCAGATAGAACGGTTATCGCATTGTTGGCATCGAGCGTTTGCAAGATAATTTGCTCACACTGAGTAATATCTCCCGTTGAAATCGGAGCAGCCGGAGCGCCTGTGATGGTTAATTTCACAGAAGTTCTAGTGGTTGAATTACATGTGCCGTCATTGGCTTGTGCGTAATAGGTGATTGTTCCAACAGAATTTAGCGTTGGACTAGCAACTAAAGTTCCGCCAACGGCAAGTGTGTACCAAGAAATAGTTTGTCCAGGAATTACGGTAATGGCATTATTGGCATCCAGAGTTTGAATAGGAAGTTGCTCACACTCGGTAATATCTCCCGTTGAAATCGGAGCAGCCGGAGCACCTGTGATAGTAAGTTTCACAGAAGTTCTAGTGGTTGAATTACATGTGCCGTCATTGGCTTGTGCGTAATAGGTGATTGTTCCAACAGTATTTAGCGTTGGAGTAAGAACCAAAGTTCCACCAACAGCAAGTGTGTACCAAGAAATAGTTTGTCCAGGAATTACCGTAATGGCATTATTCGCATCCAGAGTTTGAATTGGAAGTTGCTCACACTGGGTAATATCTCCCGTTGAAATCGGAGCTGCTGGAGCACCGGTGATTGTTAATTTGACTGAAGTTCTAGTCAAAGAGTTACAAGTTCCATCGAAAGCCTGCGCATAATACGTTGCCGTTCCAACCGCATTTAGCGTTGGACTAGGAACCAAAACTCCACCAACTGCAAGGGTGTACCAAGTGATAGTTTGTCCAGGAATTACAGTAATAGCATTATTCGCATCCAAAGTTTGAATAGGAAGTTGC
>CANHEA010000075.1 GCA_947459635.1 Flavobacteriaceae bacterium
CATAAAATTGTTTATAAATAAAAAGAAAAACCAACTAAAAACTCCCTAAATTTGAATGCAAAGCTACTAATTATAGTTGCAATTTTTAACTTAATATGACTTCAATTTGAACGAAAGAATTATTGAACTCGATGATATTGCTCCAAAAGATTTTTGGGGCGCCCAAGACGCCCATCTTGAAACCATAAAAAAATACTATCCCAAATTAAAAATTGTAGCTAGAGGCACTACTTTAAAAGCCTTCGGAGAAAAGGAAGTTCTGGATGAGTTTGAAGTTCGATTCAATCGTTTGATGCAGCATTTTACCCGCTATAACAGAATTGATGATAACGTGATTGAGCGTGTTATTCAAAGCAATTCTCAAGACGAGCAACGCATGCCGGATCACGACAAGATATTGGTGCATGGTTTGGGTGGAAAAATCATTAAAGCCATGACGCCGAATCAGCAATTGCTGGTCGATCATGTCAATAAGAATGATATGGTTTTTGCTGTAGGTCCCGCTGGTACTGGTAAGACTTATACCGGAGTAGCAATGGCAGTGAAAGCGCTGAAAGAAAAACAAGTCAAAAGAATCATTCTGACGCGACCAGCAGTTGAAGCTGGGGAGAATCTGGGTTTTTTGCCAGGAGACATGAAGGAAAAACTCGATCCTTATATGCAACCCTTATACGATGCCTTGCGCGATATGCTGCCGCCACAAACCTTGGAAGATTATATATTGAAAGGCATCATACAGATTGCGCCATTAGCGTTTATGAGAGGTAGAACATTAGACAATGCCTTTGTTATTTTAGATGAAGCGCAAAACACCACACATTCTCAAATGAAAATGTTTCTAACGCGTATGGGGAAGAATGCGAAGTTTATGATCACTGGAGATCCTGGACAAGTAGATTTACCTAGACGAACTATTTCAGGTTTGAAAGAAGCAATTTTAGTGTTGAAAGATGTAGAAGGAATTAGTATAATCTATCTTGATGATAAGGATATTGTTCGTCATCGTTTGGTGAAGAAAGTAATTGATGCTTATAAGCAGATTGAGAATCACGATTAAAATAATTCATTTTCATATTGCCACCGTTCAAGATAGAAAAGGCTAGAAGAACAAATTCTTTATATCTAGATAGGTGAGTTTTAGTGTTCCTCTGATATTCAAGTGTTTTTCTTGATCAATTAGACGGTTGCCATCGTAGACGTAATAGTATTTGCCGTCTATTTTTTGTATATCTATGTGATGCATTCCTGCATTGAATTCTTTTATTTCGGTAGAAGGTTGCAGAAATAAGTTTTTAGTCTTTTTGATTTCATAGTTACCATTTTTGGTAGCAAGCTGATAAAGAGAAACGCCATGCCCATATCCCTCTGTACAATTTTGAATTGGTAGCAATAACTTATTTTTATATGGTATGATTCGTCCACCACAACGCGCTTCGGAACCAATCATCACAATGGGATCTTTATGGAGTTTCCAAGAACCAAAAAGGGAGTCCGCTTCATACATATACAAGTGCCAATCTTTGTCACAAACAGTCATGATATTTAGCGTATCGGAAAGGTATATTGTTGGATCAACATATTCTACATTTTTTATCAAGGTATCACAAACTTGCCACTGGAATGGGAACTTTTTCGCTTTATAGAGTAAAACAGAAAAAGCTCTTTTGGTTTCAGGAATCATATAATAGTCATTCTTATACTTAAAAACTTGCGGATAAGACAAATGGAATGGCTGTTTTAGAACGGTTCCCCTATATTTATAATTAAGTCCATCAGTTGAAGATAATAGACCAATTTCAGCGACTGAATTCAATATTTGATGTTCAAAGAAGATGTAGAAAGTATCCTTCACTTTCAAAAAAAAGGGATCTGCCAAAAATCCTGTTTTCGAATTATTTTCTCTTAATTTTTCTAATGAATAAACGGTATTTTTGCGAAGGTTAATTTTATCAGGAAAATTAACGGAAGATCCAAAACCAATTGACCAAGGCCCAGCATTTTTTCGAAAAAAAGGGATCCTGTAATTGATTATTGCGACTAGTATTATTGAAGTTATTGAAATAAATAAAATCCATTTTTTCATTGCAGTTAGTTTTTTGCTTACCAATTGCTTAGTAAGTTATATGATTTATAGACTTCAGTCCTTAAATATTTATATTTGCATTCCTTTAAAAACACAACAATACAAAAAAAATGAAGACCATCTCAAAAACTCATTTCAATTTCCCCAATCAAAAATCTATTTATAGAGGTAAAGTTCGAGAAGTATATAACATCAACGATGAATACTTAGTTATGATTGCCACTGATCGACTTTCTGCTTTTGATGTCGTTTTGCCTAAAGGAATTCCGTATAAAGGACAAATTTTAAATCAAATCGCGACCAAGTTTATGGATTTGACCAAAGATATCGTACCCAATTGGCTCCTTGCCACTCCCGATCCGAATGTCGCAATTGGACATTTGTGTGAACCGTTTAAAGTAGAAATGGTGATCCGTGGTTACCTATCTGGTCATGCTGCTCGTGAATATAAGCTGGGAAAAAGAACACTTTGTGGCGTTACGTTGGTTGATGGATTAAAAGAGAATGACCGTTTGCCCATTCCCATTATTACTCCAACCACAAAGGCCGACAACGGATCGCATGACGAAGACATTTCTCGCGAAGACATCCTAGCCAAAGGAATTGTTTCGGAACAGGACTATCTTATTTTGGAAAAATATACGCGAGCTTTATACCAACGTGGCAGTGAAATTGCAGCGAGTCGTGGTTTAATTTTGGTAGATACTAAATATGAATTTGGAAAAACCAAATCGGGCGAAATTGTATTGATTGATGAAATTCATACACCAGATTCTTCCCGGTATTTTTACCAAGAAGGATATCAGGAACGGCAGGATAGAGGAGAAGATCAAAAGCAATTGTCTAAGGAATTTGTACGACGTTGGTTGATCGAAAATGGATTCCAAGGAAGAGAAGGTCAAGCTATTCCTGATATGACGGACGCGTATATCGAATCAGTATCCGAAAGATATATTGAACTCTACGAAAATATCTTGGGAGAAAAGTTTGTAAAGGCGGACGTTTCCAATATCAACCAGAGAATAGAAAGAAATGTATTAGAATATTTGTCTAAACTTTAATTAAAGGCGCAAGGCATAAAGACAAAGACCGCGGATCAATTGATTCGCGGTTTTTTTTATGGATTAAATTTTAAATTAATGTTAAATCTGAAACGTTCAAGTAACATACGATTGTTCATAACGTCTATTAGTTCAAATCATTAATCAAAAAATCAAATCTTATGAAAAAATCAGTTATTTATTTAAGCGTAGCAGTTCTTGCTTTTTCAACCAGTTCTTTTGCGATGAATGCAAAGGATGAATCGACATCAAATACCATTGCTTTGTATGCGAAAAATACACCATTGTGCATTGCCATTCAAAAAGGAGAAATCGACTTAGTGAAGAAATTAATTGAATACGGTGCGGATGTTAACGAAAAGTCATTTGGAATGACGCCATTAATGATAGCCGCTCGATATAATAAAGTTGAGATTATCAAAATCTTGCTTGAGAAAGGCGCCAAACAAAATGAAAAGGATGAAAAGGGATTTACGGCCTTAAAGTATGCACAATTGTCCTATGCGAAAGAGGCGGAATCCTTTTTAAAGTCAGTGTAGTAAAGGGTTTAGTATTGAAAAGCTAGAACGTGAAGTTCTAGCTTTTTTGTTTTTAAGAAGGTATTGAATGGATTTTTAAATGTTAATATAAAGTTAAATTTAAGTACTATGCAAAACAAGGTAATAGTTTTTGACCGTATCTTTGTATAAGAAATTAATAGCAACAATAAATCAATCAATATTTAAATACAAACAATCATGAAAACAGCAATCATTTTTTTAGGACTTACCATGATGACTATAACATCATCAAACGCAAATAATAGCAATCTTTGTGCAGCTAAAATTGGAACTAACATTTCCGTAATTGTGGAGATAGAGCAGGGCGATGCTTTCGAATCAACTCCAGAATTTGGGGATAACAAGAAAGTTGCTCCAATTGATGATCAAACGTTTATTAATCCAGAAACAATCTTGAATATGCGTTACGAAAGAGACGTGCAAGAATTGATAGAACAAGACAAAAAAATCATCGAAAGCACTTTCGAAAACAGCAGTATTTTTGCCATTCAAGAGCAATCAATAGAAGAGGTGATCATGGCCAACAATCAAATTACGGAAGATCAAGTTGATACTACAGTTCGACCTTTGTATCTTGAAAGACAGCTAGAAGATCTGATACTTGAAGACAATATGATTATAGAAAGTGACTGCAATGAGGTGGCACAACCTTTAGATTTTGAAAAAATAAATGCAATTAAAACCGTATTAAAAAAAGATAAGTTGCTTTTCTAAGAAAAAGTTTTCCCCATCAGTACAGAAGCGTCATTATGAAAATAGTGATGCTTTTTTATTTTGAGATAAATCCGCTTGCCTTTAATTGTCGGTCTTGTGGTTTTGAAAAAAATAGCAAGCCACAACAAGCGCCAATCGTTGCAAATAGCATATCAGATTGGGTATCCCAAATATAGCCTTGCGTTCCTAGAAAAGCATCTCCTTGGTCTCCTGACGAAATAGAAACTGCCCATTCAATCCATTCGTAAGCAGCGCTAATAGCTAAACAAGTTGAAACAATGATGAAGTTGAAAAAAGCTTTATTGGCAATGACATTTTTTCTAATAAAAAGCTCTCGAGCTATAATTGCAGGAACCAATCCTTGTGCAAAATGTCCGACTTTGTCATAGTTATTTCTACTTTGATGAAAAACTTCTTTAACGTATTCAAATAGCGGGACTTCAGCGTAAGTGTAATGACCGCCGATAAAGAGAATAATACAATGCACTAAAATTAAAGCATAGGTCAGATTGGTAAATCGAAATTTGTTGAAAGTTAAGGCTAGAATTAGGAATCCAATCAGTGCGGGGAAAATTTCTAAAAAACACGTAAAAGATTCTTTCGGCTGATAAATCGACCAAAAAAATGTAATAAAGAAAAGGCTGACCAGCCCATAGATGGTTTTCATGTAAACGGTTTTTTAGCCCCGATAGGAGCGGAAATCCTTTTGCGCCAGCATTTACGTCGAAGTTTGCTTTGCTATGATGGCGCAAAAGATTGAGAGCGTATAGCGGGAATAAGCTCCTAAAAATTATTTGAAATAAGAAAAAGTATCTTCGTTTTCTAGTTTCAAAATGGTTTCGTAAATCAATTTGATGACGTTTTCCACGTCTTCTTTATGCACCATTTCTACTGTCGTATGCATGTATCGCAATGGCAAGGAAATTAATGCCGAAGCCACGCCACCGTTGCTGTAAGCAAAAGCATCGGTGTCGGTTCCTGTCACTCTGGAAGACGCCAATCGTTGAAAAGGAATTTTATTATCTTCTGCAGTTTTTAGAATGAGTTCTCGTAAATTATTTTGAACCGCTGGTGCATAAGTAATCACTGGACCTTTGCCAATTTTGGTTTCACCTTCAATTTTCTTATCAATCATGGGTGTGGTCGAGTCGTGACAAACATCGGTGACAATCGCCACGTTTGGATTGATGGTTTTGGTAATCATTTCTGCACCTCTAAGTCCCACTTCTTCTTGAACAGAATTGGTAATGTATAAACCAAAAGGCAATTTTTTCTTGTTTTCGTGCAGTAAACGCGCTACTTCGGCAATCATAAATCCACCCATACGATTATCGATGGCACGGCAGACAAATTTGTTTTCGTTTAGAATCATGAATTCGTCTGGGTACGTAATTACGCAGCCCACGTGAACGCCTAATTCATCAACTTCTACTTTCGTTGCGCAACCTATGTCAATAAAGATATTGTCTAGTCGCGCAGGCTCTTCTTTACCACGATTTCTGGTGTGAATTGCAGGCCAGCCGAAAACACCTTTTACAATACCTTTCTTTGTATGAATATTTACGCGTTTAGATGGCGCGATTTGGTGATCAGAACCTCCATTTCGGATGACATAGATGAGTCCATCATCTGTGATATAATTGACATACCAAGATATTTCATCTGCGTGTCCTTCGATAACCACTTTGTATTTTGCGTCTGGATTGATGACGCCCACAGCTGTCCCATAGGTATCGGTGATGAATGTGTCTACATAAGGTTTCACATAATCCATCCAAATTTTTTGACCTTCAGCTTCGAAGCCGGTCGGTGAGGCGTTGTTTAAATAGTTTTCTAAAAAAGTTAAAGAGGATTTCTTTAGTATAGATTTTGTGCTCATCGTTGTTTTTTTTGCTAATTTATAAATTTGGCATTACAGTTGTAAGTTTAATGCATAATTTTGAACTATAAAATTTCAATTATGAAGTTCCTCCCATTCTTTTTCGTCATTTTTCTGTTTTCGGTTGCGGGTCATGCCCAAATTACTGAACAAGACACTACCAAAATGGGGTATCAATTGAAAGATACTGATACGCTCTCCGAACCTATTCAATTGCAAGAAATTACAGTTTATCGAGACAATATGGATCCTGAAACTAAAAAGCAATTTTTGCTGCTTCGTAACAGGGTTTATAAAGTATATCCATATGCAAGAGTAGGTGCCGAGCGTCTGAAAATTTTGAATCAAAATATGGCCGCGTTGAAAACAGAAAAAGAAAAACGGAAATATTTCAAAATTGTTGAAGATTATATGGAAAAAGAGTTTTCGCCGAAATTAAAAAAACTGTCTCGCAAACAAGGACAAATCCTAGTGAAGTTGATCGCTCGTCAAACAGGTTTTACTTCTTATGAATTGATCAAAGATTACAAAAGTGGCTGGAAAGCCTTTTGGTCGAATGCAACTGCAAGAGTTTTTGATATCCGACTCAAAGCCAAATATGCGCCCTACGAAGTGAATGAGGATTTTTTGATTGAATCGATTTTGTACCGTGCTTTCAACAGCGGTCGTCTTGTTCCTCAACCGCCAGCCACACCAATCGATTATGATGCTTTATCTGATTTCTGGGAAGCGAAGGCCAAGGAAATTAACAAATAAATTTATTTTGCTAGAAATGAGTTTGTTACCGTAAAAGAATTATTTTTGCGAAGTAACAAACTTTTTTTATGAGAAAATTCTACTTCGTTTTAGCTGCTATTTTACTTGTTGGTTCTGCAAAAGCCAATGTCATTACTGGAAATTTTAGCATTTGCTTGCCCGGTCCCAATACGTCACAATTGTCGGCTTCTGTTCCTCCAGCGCCCATTACAGCTACAACGCCGTGGTTTTCGTTGAATCCAGCGGTGGCAACTATCAGTTCAACCGGTTTAGTAACTGCGGTAGGTTTCGGTACTACAACCATTTCTTATACGGATAATTTGGGATATGTTTATAGTGAAAATGTATACGTAAGCACATTTCCAACTATTTATGACACTAACGGCACATCCACCTGTCAAGCGGGTACACTGCAATTAGAAGGATCTTTATTTCCCAATGCTTCAACACCATGGACTTCCTTAACACCGGCAATTGCTACAGTTGATGCTCTTGGACTTGTAACTGGTGTTTCAGGCGGGATTGCAACAATACAGTATATGAATTTGGGAGGTTGTACCACTACAATTCCAATTACAATCAATTCTTTACTTTCACCGACGATTACTTGCGGTGCGACTACACCCACTAGTATAACATTTAACTGGACTTCGGTTCCTGGTGCTTCAAATTATGTTAGATCTTATCAATTAAATGGCGGTCCTTTTGTTTCTGGTGGCAATGGCGCAACACTAACCTACACACTTAATGGATTATCTCCAGGAGATACAGTTAATTTCTATGTGGCTCCTTCAGGATCAGTAGGAAGCTGCTTTCAAGTAGGATTGGCGAATTGTTCGACTATTCCGTGCCCCAACGCTGGTGTTGATGGCAGTACTTCTATTTGTGAAACAGATACCACGACAATCAATTTATTTTCATTGATTACTGGAGAAGATTCAGGCGGCGTTTGGACAAGAATTATCGGTACAGGCGGGACTTTTAATGCAGCTTTGGGGACTTTTACACCTAGCATGGGATCAACGACTAGTGTATTTGCTTATACGATTACAGGTTCAAATCCATGTCCGAATGATACAAGTTTGGCCACGATTACTATCAATCAGCAACCCAATGCTGGAATTGACGGTTCTACAACGATTTGTGATAGTAGTGTCGCAGCTATTGATTTATTTTCCTTAATTACTGGTGAACAAGTAGGCGGAACTTGGACGAGAGTTTCAGGTGTTGGGGGTACATTTGTTCCTGAAAGCGGGATTTATATACCTGCCTATTTTGCCACTAGTAGTCTTTTTGTGTATACCATAAATGGCTTTTTTCCTTGCATGGAAGATGCAAGTATGGCTTATATAAATATTACTCATCAACCAAACGCAGGATTTGATGGTTGTATTTCGGTTTCGGATGAAAGTATTTCAGTTATTGATTTATTTAGTTTAATAAGTAACGGTGATACTGGCGGTACGTGGACAAGAACCTCAGGCGTTGGCGGGACTTTTTTTGCTGTTGCTGGGACCTATGTTCCAAGTATTGGGGCAACTACAAGTACTTTTACTTATACCGTAAATGCCGTAGCACCCTGTGTTTCGGAGTCTAGCGTTGCTACTGTTATTGTAAATGGGCCACCATGCGGGTCGCTTTCAGCTGCTAATTTCGATTCAGATTTGTTCGAATATTATCCAAATCCAATTACTGATGTCTTGAATTTGAAGTTCACTAAAGCTATTAAGAATGTTCAAATTGTGAATGTTTTGGGACAGGAAGTTTTCAGTAGTGACTTTAATGAAAAAGACCTTCAAATCAACCTATCTCATTTGAATAGCGGCACTTATATTGTCAAAGCGATGATTACGGATACTGTTAGAACATTCAAAATAGTAAAGAATTAATTCTGGCGCAGCCACTTCTCAATTTCTTAATTATCGTCAGTTTATTGCTGTAAAAGGTCTAACTTTACAGTAATATACACTTTGAATGATGAAAAAGTTCTACCTCCTACTTGCGCTATGTGTTAACATAGCATCCGCTCAGTTGAATGCTGCGGCTATTGGTTGTCCAACTGCCGGAAGTGGCAGTACTATTACAGTTTGTGACAGTGATGCAACTCCAATTTCTCTATTTAATTTGCTGGTTGGCGCCTTCTCTGGAGGGAATTGGATAAGAATGTCCGGAACGGGAGGAACCTTTAATGCCTTAACAGGAACATTTACTCCCGATGTGAATGCCACGGATAGTAGTTTTATGTATACGATTGTTGGTGTAACGCCATGTCTTGATGATTCGAGTATTGTATATATAAATATAGTCCATCAACCTACATCTGTTGTCTTGTCAGGCAATCAAAATGTTTGCATCGGAATGACTAGTCCATTTGTTGCTTCCGTTTCGGGAGGCACATGGAGTTTATCAAATACTTCTATTGCTTCCATAAATGCTATAACCGGAGTCGTTACAGGTATTGCTGCCGGAAGTACTATTATTAGTTACTTTATTAATCCAGCGCCTTGTATTTTTGTTGTTGCTACGAGTACAATTACAATAACTGCACCGCCAGAGCAGCCGATTATGCAAGGTTACGCAGGAATATGTGCTGGATCATATTCTATATTTTCGGCTAATCCCTCAGGTGGTTTCTGGAGCTCTTCTGATAGTAATGTTGCTATGGTTGACAACACAGGATTTGTACTTGGTATCCACTCGGGAACAGCAATCATAACATACACCATATATGGAAGCGGAGGTTGTGGAAATAAATCGGATAGTAAGAACGTTAGAGTTACTTCAACGCCACATATAGTGCTAACTTCTAGCCCAAGTACTGCCAACCAAATAGTTTGTGTTAATTCACCGATTATCCCAATTACGTACTCGATTGATCTGCTCGATGCTAGTGGAGGTGATGCATCGGGATTACCAAGTGGTCTTTCGGGTTCAAATAATGCTGAAATCTTTACGATTAGTGGAACTCCAACACAAGTAGGCGCTTTTTCCTATATTGCTCATGCAGTAGGTTGGTGTGGATTTGCATCGCTTGCGGGGAATATTACCGTTTTACCAGAAGCAAGTACAACTTTATTATGTGATCCTTCGCAAGCTACGGCACCAAACACTGTTTTTATTGATTGGTCGCCCATACCAGGAGCAACAAATTATCAATATTCTTATTCCTTAGATAATGCTCCAGAAGTAAACGGGTCGACAATTGTTTCAAACTATGAAATCATGAATGTGCTACCTGGACAAAGCGTCACTTTTACGCTTACAGATTCTGTGGGTGTTAGCTGTTTTCAGGCTTCATCAACAACATGTACTAGTTTGAGCAATGAGTCCTTTGGCTCTACTGTTTTTAATGCCTTCCCCAATCCTGTAGAAAATATTCTAAACGTAAAGTCTCCTCAAGCCATCAAAAGCGTTCGAATTTTTAATGTGTTAGGACAGCAAGTTTTTGACCATGATTATCAAGAACGTGAACTTCAAATCGATCTTACTCATTTAAGTCGCGGCACCTATATAGTCAAAGTTTGTACTGCAGATACGAATAAAACCTATAGGATAGCAAAGAAATAGAAAATTGCCTTTTCAGAATAGAATTAGACACTTCAATCATCAACAAATTGAATTCTTATGGTGTTAGGTTTTAGGTAGTTTGTTTATTTTTATGTTAGATATCGCAAGGTAAATCAACGTTTTAAGTTATTTTATTGCCGCTGTCATACAGTACTACAAAAAAATATAACTTTTAGAAATATTTTTACTTTTGTATATAACATAAAAATAATATTATGAAGTTCTGTATCGTTTTAATAACTTTTTTTACTGTGTTCTCCGTTCAAGCGAGCCCGATTTCCAATAGTGCGAATCGATGGGCGGAAAATTGTCAAGTGGTACCCACTTTTGTACAAGTGCCTCCTATTTGCGCAGGATCTGCGTTGGATCCGCTTCCGACCACATCAACTAATGGAATCACCGGCACTTGGTCACCTGCAATTAATGCGATACAAACTACTACTTATACTTTTACACCTAATCCTGGCCAGGATGCGACCACAGCAGTTATGACTATCGTAGTCAATCAGTATCTTTCACCAACTGTTACATGTGGTGTTTGGTCTGCCAATCAAAAAACTTTTACATGGACTGCAGTACAAGGTGCTACGTCTTATAATCTAAATTATTCTATCAACGGTGGAGCTTATACAGAAGTACAAGGAATTAGCGGCCTTAGTTATTCTATAAATGGGGTTCTAGCCGAAAACAACATTTTTATTTTGGTAACACCAGTCGGGCCAGTAGGAAGTTGTTTTTCAGTTGGCACTTTAGATTGTCAAGGAAGCTGCAATAGTGCTGGTTTAGATGGTTTCTCAGTGGCCTGTGAGGGACAGACTACTCCGATTCAACTTTTCAATCTACTTGGCAATGCACAACCCGGAGGAGTTTTTGAAAGAATATCAGGAACTGGAGGTACTTTCGACCAGACGGCTGGTACTTTTACTCCTGCAGTTGGGGCGACTTCTAGTGCTTTTCAGTATACTGTTTTGGCAACCGATTTATGTCCGTTGGATACCAGCCTCGTCAATATTTTTCTTCTGGAAATTCCAAATGCCGGATTTGATGGGTGTATCTCAGTAGCTGATACGAGTACAGCTACAATATCCTTGAATAGCATTATTAGTGGAGAAGGAACTTCTGGAACTTGGACCAGAACTTCAGGAACAGGAGGGACTTTTTCAGGTGTTACAGGTACGTATATTCCAGCACCAGGTGCCACTTCAAGTACATTTACTTATACGGTTACTGGTCTAAGTCCTTGCACTAATGACGCTAGCATTGCGACGGTTTTAATCAACGAAGCGGCCAGTCAATCGGTTGTGATATTTTGTGATCCAAGTGGTGCTACTGCAGCAAATTCCGTTTTTTTCGATTGGAATAGTATAGGACAAACAAGTTTCAATTATGCTTATTCTATTAACGATGGACCAATAGTTCGAGGCAATACGACTTTGTCAAGTCTCGAAGTATTTGATTTACCTAACGGGCAGTCTACAGTTACTATAACAGTACAACCCACAGGTGGTAGTACTTGTTATTCGGCAACAACTTTTTCATGTGACAGGTTGTCGACTGCTGCGTTTGAGTCAAAATCCATAGATTATTATCCAAATCCTTTCCATGATATTTTGAATTTGAAGTTTGAGGAGCCAGTAAAAAGTTTACTTATTACCAATGTACTGGGTCAACAAGTTTTCAGTAGCGACTATAATGGAAGAGATTTTCAAGTCAATCTAGCACACCTAACCAGCGGCACCTATTTTGTGCGAGCTGATATGGGAGACGCGATTAGAACTTTCAAAATTGTCAAAAACTAGCTAGATCAATTTGATGGCGTTATTTGCTTGCGCCGATATACTGTTCTCGGAGCTCTTTCCCGCTGTCATTCCAATCTTTTGCTTTTTAAAAGAAAAAAGCAAAAGGATTTTCCCTTCCATCGGGGCTATGGCACTTGTTTTTAGTTCTCACCCCGAGGATAGTCGAGGAGTATTTCTAAGTTCAGCAAAAAA
>CANHEA010000076.1 GCA_947459635.1 Flavobacteriaceae bacterium
ATGGGCAACGGCGTTCCTATTTTAGATACAGTAACTCGAAAATGCAAAGTCGAGCAAATCAGCAAATACAATTTTAAAATTATCCTTACCCAAGGACTCAACCGACAAATTCGTAGAATGTGCGAATATTTAGGATATGAAGTGACGGCCTTAAAAAGAATTCGGATTATCAATATCTCGCTCGATATTCCAGTGGGAAGATACCGCGAATTGACCGAAGCTGAAATTAAAGAGCTGAATCAACTCATCGAACCATCGAGCAAAACTGAAGAAGCTAGCTTGCCTACGCCCAAGAAATCCGAGCAGTCTGGCACTAGAACAGATACTCCTAAACGAAGAACGGAATTCATCAAACGGGATGATCCACGTTATAAGAAAAAAGGCGACTATTGAAAATAATAAATTATCTTAGCAAGATGCGTTTTACTTCATCAACCATCTAAATCCTAATCAAATGAAATTTTTGTCCACAATACTTATTCTCTTCCTTTCTATTTCTTCCTTTTCGCAAAGCAGCAAAGTCAACGGAAGTAAGAATCTACTAGACGCCAACGGGTTTCCTAAAAGCCAAGATAAAAAAGGTATTAGCGCAACAAATTTTGCACCTGTAAGCAGGAATGCAGTAGATTTAGGCTACGATGGCACTAGAGCGCTAAGTGAAATAAATAATTCGGTCGCTGGTGAGGGATACCCTTGGATTTCCGCTGATGGCCTAAGGCTCTATTATACTAGTACTTCGGGCGAAAGCAATTTTATGATATATTATTCAGAAAGAGCCACTGTTGAAAGTCTGTTTCAGGCACCAGTTCCAGCGTCAATAAATGTGGTTGCCCCACTATCTATTTGGCTTTCTGAAAATGAAATGGAAGCATATGCTACCACTTTTGATTCGAACATAGGTAAACTGTATTATTATCAAAGAAATTCAATGGAAGAACCTTTTGGTACACCTCAAGAAATCATCTTAAATGGAATAGACTTGGGATTTATTTCAGCAGCATCTTTAAACGCAGCTCAATCTGAATTAATACTCTATTCGGCTGATTATGGCGTAATTACTTTCAATCGAACCAGCTCCAATTCATTTGATTATGTAGGATTATTACTTGCTTCTAATTCAAATACTACTCCTGGTCAAATTTCGAAAGATGACCTGACCTACTTCGTAGGAATAAATGATAATGGATCTAATTATTTTATTAATCAGTTAGAGAGAAGTACCACGATGGATGCATTTGGCGCTAGTACTTTACAAGAAATCAACAGCTTAAATGATCCTGTAGTAGACAATATGCAACCAACCATGTCAAGTAATTTGGAGTGGGTGGTTTTTGTTCGAAATCAAACAGATGTATGGCAAGGAAATGACTTGTATATTAGCCACAGGCAAGCGCTGTCGACGCAAAATAACAACCTTGAGAATCACTTTACGTTATTTCCTAATCCGACCTCAGGTCATTTTACTGTTTCTAAGGCAACAAATTTAAATTCAAATGTAGATTTTACAATTTCAATATACGATTCAACAGGAAAGTTACTACTTGGGAAAAGGATGGCAACCGAGATTGATTTGACAGACTATGCAGCAGGAATATATTTCGTAAAAATAACAGGAGCAACTTTTTCTGAAGTACAGAAAATTATTCGAAATTAAGCGAGGTCTTGTAATCTTCCAGAATTGTTAGCATAAAGAATCAAACTATTTATTTGACAATCGTCGTTGATCTCTTGCTAATAGTGTGTTTTTCAATAACATAGCAATTGTCATAGGTCCAACTCCTCCGGGAACTGGCGTAATATGCGAGGCTTTTTTACTTACCATTTCAAAATCGACGTCGCCGGTGATGCGATAGCCTTTTTCGGTGGTTTTGTCTTCAACTCGCGTAATTCCAACGTCGATGACTACCGCACCATCTTTGACCATTTCCGCTTTGAGATAATTCGGAACGCCTAATGCCGTGATAATAATATCCGCTTGGGTCGTGATTTGCGCTATGTTTTTGGTATAACTATGGGTTAAAGTAACCGTAGAATTTCCAGGAAATCCTTTACGCCCCATTAGGATGCTCATAGGTCTTCCGACGATGTGGCTTCTTCCAATAACAACGGTATGTTTTCCTTTGGTTTCCACACCGTAGCGTTCTAATAATTCTAATATTCCAAATGGTGTTGCCGGAATAAAAGTGGTCATATCGAGCGCCATCTTTCCGAAATTCTCTGGATGAAACCCATCTACATCCTTTCGAGGATCAATAGCCATGATTACTTTCTGTGTATCAATCTGATCGGGCAAAGGCAACTGCACTATAAAACCATCAATATCGTCATCTTCGTTAAGTTGCTTGATTTTTTTCAGTAACTCTGTTTCAGAAGTGGTGCTTGGCATTTTGATCAGCGTCGATTCAAATCCAACGCGTTCGCAGGCTTTTACTTTGCTTCCAACATATGTCAAACTAGCGCCGTCATTACCTACGATTACTGCCGCTAAGTGTGGCACTTTTTCGTTGTTTTTTTTCATTAAATCAACCTCCGCGGTGATTTCATTTTTGATGTCGTCTGCTGTTTTCTTTCCGTCTAGTAGTTGCATGATAGTTGTGTGTTATCAGTTATCAGTTGTCAGTTCTCACTTGTCTGTAAAAAAAGAAATCCCTTGAATGCTATTGTAGGGCAACTAGGGATTTTATTTTATTGAAAAAAGTTAGGTTTAATGATATCGGACAGACAACCGACAACTGTCAACCGACAACTTTTTTATTGCATTCCTTTCATGCCGCCCATCATTTTCATCATTTGTTTTCCGCCTGGGCCTTGCATCATCTTCATCATTTTGCTCATTTGGTCGAATTGCTTCATGAGTTGGTTGACTTCTTCAATTTTTCTTCCTGATCCTTTGGCAATGCGCGTTTTGCGTTTCATATCGATTAGCGCGGGTTTGCTGCGTTCTTTGGGCGTCATCGAATAGATGATGGCTTCGATGTGTTTGAAAGCGTCATCTTCGATTTCAACATCTTTCATGGCTTTCGAAGCACCGGGAATCATGCCCACCAGATCCTTCATATTTCCCATTTTCTTTACTTGTTGAATTTGGGTAAGGAAGTCATCAAATCCGAATTCGTTTTTAGCGATTTTCTTTTGTAATTTTCTTGCCTCTTCTTCATTATACTGTTCTTGCGCTTTCTCTACTAAGGAAACCACGTCGCCCATTCCGAGAATTCTTTCCGCCATACGAGAAGGATAGAAAACATCAATGGCATCCATTTTTTCCCCAGTTCCAACAAACTTAATTGGTTTGTTGACTACAGATTTTATGGTAATAGCGGCTCCACCTCGTGTATCGCCATCTAATTTTGTTAAGATTACCCCATCAAAATTGAGTCGATCGTTGAAGGCTTTTGCCGTATTTACCGCATCTTGACCCGTCATGGCGTCAACTACAAATAAAGTCTCGTGTGGTTGGATGGCTTGATGCACGTTTGAGATTTCGTTCATCATTTCTTCATCAACTGCCAAACGACCAGCGGTATCGACGATAACAACGTTGTAGCCTTTTTCTTTGGCGTATTTTATGGCATTTAGGGAAATCTCAACTGGATTATTATTTCCAATTTCTGAGTAAACTTCAACGCCAATCTGATCACCCACTACATGCAATTGGTTGATCGCTGCAGGACGATACACATCACAAGCGACCAATAGTGGTTTTTTATTCTTTTTAGTTTTAAGAAAATTAGCCAATTTCCCTGAGAAAGTTGTTTTTCCAGAACCTTGCAAACCCGACATTAAGATTACAGTTGGATTTCCAGAAAGGTTAATTCCAGCAACATCACCACCCATCAATTCGGTTAGTTCGTCTTTCACCAATTTAACTAAAAGCTGACCTGGTTGCAGCGTTGTCAATACATTTTGCCCGATTGCTTTTTCCTTTACGTTGGTTGTAAATTCTTTTGCAATCTTAAAGTTGACATCGGCGTCAAGTAATGCGCGTCGAACTTCTTTCAGCGTCTCAGCAACATTTACTTCAGTTATTTTTCCGTGTCCTTTTAAGATATGAAAGGCCTTATCTAGTTTGTCACTTAAATTATCAAACATATTGCTCGGTACTTTTAGAAATTGTAATTCATTTTAAAATGCACGCAAATTTAGGCATTTGAGTTTTAAGTTTTGAAGATTCTTTGATAAAAAAACGGAAAAAAAAGATAGGAATTTTAGAACTATTATAAAAAAACAGACAACACAATGCCTTTGAATTAGCGGTAGGTTTACTGAAATATTAAAAAACAATTTTTATTTACAAAAAAAAACAATTTGCTAGTAGGGTAATTCAAATGCTACTTGTTTACTAGCTATAATGTCAAACTTAATATTGAATCCAGATGACAAGAAAAGAATTTTTTGCAAGAGTAGGTTTCGGAGCAGCTGCGGTACTTATACCAGCTTGCATTGGTGGTTTGGCTAGCAGCTGCAGCAGCGATGACGATGGTCATACAACGCCAGCTCCAACGAATGTTGATTTTACCTTAGATATTAGTACAGGTGCGTTGGCAACAAACGGTGGCTATTTGACCAAAAATGGCATTGTAGTAGCACGAACCAATGACGGAGAATTCCTCGCGGTTTCGGCATCTTGCACACATCAGGGAACCAATGTAAAATACGTGGCAAGTGCAAATAATTTCCATTGTCCAAATCACGGTGCAGATTTTAGCAGCAACGGAACTGTAATCGATGGGCCAACAAGTACAAATTTGACAAGTTACAACACAACATTGACTGGAAATATGCTTCGCGTTTTCTCTTAAATGTAAAAACTGATTTTGAAAAACATGAAACTAAGAATCTTATACTTATCCTTTTTGCTTCTCTCCTTTTTTGCTCATGGACAAGAGAAAAACATCTTCGACATCGCGAGAAAGGGTACCTTACAAGAAATTCAAAATGCCTACAAAAAGAACCCAGACCTAATCAACGCTGTTGACGAAAAGAAGTCGAGTCCACTGATTTTGGCTAGCTATAGAGGTAACACCGACGTTGCTCTATTTTTAGCAGACAAGGTAAAAGATGTGAATTACAATTCTGGAATGGGTACAGCGCTGATGGCTGCCGTGATGTCAGGCAACAATGCGATTGTAGAAAAATTGATTCAAGTAAAAGCCAACCTCAATTTGGCCGATCAAGGTGGAAAAACCGCTTTAATTTACGCCACTTTTTTCAACAAAAATGATTTGGCAAAATTACTGCTTCAAGCCAATGCCGATACAAAAACTAAAGATATTGATGGCCGCACTGCCCTAGATTACGCGACATTCAACAAGAATACCGAATTAATAATACTGTTACAAAAATAGAACTCAATTTAATCTAACAATTAACCAATCATGAAAACAATGAAAAGAATTTACCTACTAATGCTATGCTTTGGTGTAATGCAATTTAGCTTTGCACAACAAAAAGAAACTCCTCTGACCACTTGTGGTGGAATGAAAGTAAAAATCAATATGGACTCTGCAACTTCGACAGCTACAATTACGCTGGTTGGTCCATCAACAAAATGGATTTCGATAGGATTAGGAACATCCTCGATGTCAGTAAATAAAGACGTAAACACTTATGGAACGACACTTCTTGATCAGTATTTCACAACATCTGGACACGTTGCGCCAACCACGGATGCTACCAATAATTTGACTTTGGTTAGCAATACTGTTAGTGGAAGTTCAAGAACTGTTGTCTATACAAGACCATTTAATACTGGTGATGCCAAAGATTACGCATTTGTATACTCCATCAACTCTATGAACATTGTTTGGGGTATTGGACCATCAACAAATGTGACTTCTGAACATTCGACATTCGGATCTAAAACGCTTACCTTCTCTACTGTTTTAGGAGTGGAAGATTATACAACCTTGACGGATCTAGTAGTATATCCAAATCCTTCAAATGGTATTTTTACCATTGCTAAGAATAACCTGACCAGCATAAACAAAATTAGTGTGTATGATGTGAATGCGAAGCTTTTGAAAGTTATTTCAACTGAAATTACAGATCAAAACAACACTATTGATTTATCAGAATTAAGCAAAGGAATGTACTTTATGGAAATTGCAAATGATACTGATCAAGTAGTGAAGAAAATCATAATCAACTAAAATAAAAACAAAAATGAAAAAATCGAGAATTATTGCCCTCTTCCTGCTAGTAGCAGCTATAGTTGGGGTTTCAACGTACAATTATGTAATGCATGGTGGTGCTAGAGATTTGTCTGAAGAAGCAACTAATTTCTCTGTAAGTTCAAAAGTACTTGCAGACGCATTTACCAAAAACACCGCATTAGCCAACACAAAATATCTTGAGAAAGCTGTTGCAGTGAGCGGTATAGTAACTGATGCAAAAGCAAAGGAAATTACATTAGACAATGGTATTGTTTGCAGTCTTAAAAAATCAGATGCTTCAATCAAAGTTAACCAAGCGATAACTATCAAAGGAAGAGTTGTTGGTTATGATGATTTGATGGAAGAAATAAAGTTAGATCAATGCTTTTCAATCTAAATAAGAAATAATGAATTTGAAACCTCTTTTTTCCTTGCTTTTTCTTTTTTCATTTGTCGGTATTATGTCGGCGCAAGATGACTTATTGAATCAGCTTGATACGATTAAGCCGAAAGGCAAACAAATAGAAATGGCCGCCTTTAAAGGATTGCAAGTTTGTAGTATGCAATCGACAAAACTTCCAATACAAGGTGAGTGGTATTTTCTAGTGTCACACAGATTTGGTGATCTTACTGAAGGAATCAATAATTTCTTTGGATTGGACAATGCACTAACAAGAATTGGCGGAATATATGGCGCAACTAATTGGTTGTCGTTGGGAGCATCTCGGCATACGTTTAATAAAACATTTGAACTTTCCGCAAAATACATGCTGGTGAGTCAAAAAATTGACGGATTCCCAATTTCGATTGTTGGCTATAATTCGATGGATATTAATTCTTCAAAATTTGACAAAGAAGAGTTTCCCAACTTTAAAGACAGTAATCGACTGGCCTATACATCGCAACTTTTGATTTCTAGAAAATTTAATGAATCCGTTTCTTTTGAAATCAATCCTATTCTAGTGCATAAAAATTTATATGACGCACAACCAGGAACTGAGAAGAAAGACCAAATGCTGATTGCTGGTGGCGGACGTTGCAAACTATCTAAACGAATTAGTTTCAACTTGGAATATGCCTACCGTTTGAACGAACCAGAGAAAGAAGTATACCACAATCCGCTAACTGCTGGTTTTGATATCGAAACGGGAGGTCACGTATTTCAGCTTGTGTTTTCCAACTCACAAGCCATGAACGATGTTGCGTATTTTACCAATGCGAACGGAAAATGGAACGGTGGTAGCATCTACTTTGGATTTAACATGTATAGAGTATTTTAATTATGAAGACACTAAAAATAACCTTATTAATTTCAATGGCCTTGGGTTCGTTCCTATTTTCTTGCGAATCGAATACTTATGAGGAAATTGCCGGAGTAGTCGAAAACCCTAGCTACGAAGCCAACGTAAAAGGAATTATGGAAGACAAATGCAATTCTTGTCACAACCCAGATTACGGACAAGAACCTTATTTGCAAACGTATGCTATGGTAAGAGATGCCAGTGAAAACGGCAGCTTACTATGCAAGATTGATGGCTCTTGTGGCTCAATAATGCCAACAAGTGGAAAAATGCCAAAAGCAAGGATAGACATTATTCAGAATTGGGCAACTCAAGGATATCTCGAACAATAAATAAAAATAATATGAAAAGAATACTGATTGTTGTATTGTCATTGCTAGCAGGAGAAGCTATGTTCTCCCAAAAATTGATGACGCGTTCTGGCGAAATAAAGTTCGACGCATCTATGCCTGATTTGGTTGAAATTGCAGGAACAAACTCAGGTGCCTCTTGTATTTTTGATGAAAGCACCGGTGAATTTGTGGCGCTTGCCCTCGTAAAATCTTTTAAATTCAAATCGCCATTAATGGAAGAACATTTTAATGAAAACTATATGGAATCTTCAAAGTTTCCAAAGTCTACTTTTAAAGGTAAAATACTCAATTTCGACGCCTCTAAATTAAGCGGAACAAAAAGTTCTTACGACTTAGAAGGAGACTTAACCATTCACGGTGTTACCAAAAAGATAAAAACGAAAGTCACGTTAGTGGAAAGCGCAGGAAAAGTAGTGGCAACAAGTAATTTTACCGTAAAGTGTAAAGATTACGCAATCGAAATTCCAAGTTTGGTGAAAGAGAAATTTGCTGAAAACATTAAAGTATCCTTAGATTTTCCTTTAGAAAAGAAATAAAAATTGTTTGTTTAGTTTTTGACCGAAAAACCGCTTAAGGCATTGCGCTTTAGGTGGTTTTTCACTTTTTTAGACTTCGCTGTAGTTTCGGAAAATTGTCAAAAGAAAGCCCGATATTACCTGAAATGAGCATCAATTAATAGACAAAGCGAAGACCAAACAACAGAACATAAAAAAAGCCAGCATTAAACTGGCTTATATTAATAATCAATAAGGGTGATTTACATTTTTTCAAAACTTAAAAGATCTATACTTCCGTCATCTTCGCTAGTATGTTTAAGTTCTACTTTTAGATTCGTGCAAGTTAATACACTCCAATCTTCAGTAATAGCTTCAAAAGGTCCATTAATCTCACTTGGAAAAGCAACAGGAATAATTACCAGTCCTTTATCAGTAGAAGAATTCCAGGTACCTACTTTTGCTCTCACTCCCGCCGCCAATAAGACGCCTTCCGGGCTAAAAGAAAAAGTAAAACTTGAAAAACTAGAAGTTTCATCAATTCCGGTCGCCGAATAGGAAGTAACTTTCCAAGAGCCTTCGGTAATGATCGTGTTTACTTGTGCTGCAGTAATACCTGGCGCGAATGTTTTGTCATCTTTTGAACATCCAAGTACAGACAAAATCAATAGAGACAGCAATGTGGTACAAAAAATATTTTTCATGCTACAAAGCTATAAAATTAAATCTTTGTAAATGTCAAATAGTGTGTATTTCCATTTCCTCCACTAATATGTCGAAGTTTAATAAAAGTACTATTAAATTCAATTATTTGCCAATCTTCTTCCAACTCGTCAAGTGTTTCGCCAAAGTAGCTAAGCGTTAGCTTTGATAAATTATCTTCTGTGTAATACGCCCAGTTACCGTTGAGGGAGGTGGAGGTTGCAGCTGCCAAGGAAGTTCCCGTGGATGAAAAGCTAAAAACATATCCCGTATAATGGTAGGTTTCGTCTTCATCACCATCTATAAAACTTGAAATTTTCCATGTGCCGTTAACAATCAAATCTGAAAAAAGTTCGGTACCAGATCCTTCGTCATCACAATCGTCAATGGAGTTTTCAATGCCCGTTTGCAACTCCGAATTGGAATTATAAACCACAATACTCCCGCTAGAGGAAGTCATCGATACGGGGTATGAAATGTTGTATACGACATTTGTTGTCAATCCATTTAAAAAACTATATAATTGGGAATTGCTGCTAACGCTTACAGTATTTGGAATTTGTGTTGCGCTATTGTATGTTTTTAGCACCAACGGAAAATTAAAATCAATACATGCTATATCATGAAAACCTTCGTCATCTCCGCAATTTTCTAGTATAGATTCGTATGCTTCTTGATTTGCGACTTCTACTTCGTGGAAATCTGCAAATTTCAATCGAATTGGGAAACTAAAATGAATAACATCATCATCGCTTGAATATTCGTCGACGATATCTCGGACAGTTTGATACGAATTGTTATCCACTACCGTGACATTACTTGAATTAACGGTCAATGAAACTGGCAAGACCACCGCAAAACAACTGGTGCCATCTAAGATATTGTCTTTTGATGTTGGGCTTTGGGAAACACGAGCCATTAGGCTAGATAATGTTGACGATTTCGTTAAGCTTTGTGGGGAATTCGATTCAGTAATCTCATCTTTTTGACAAGAATGTAAACCTCCAAAAATCATTACGATGAGTAAAAATGTAAAGTTTTTCATGTTTTGTGTACTGAGTGACAACATTAAAACAAATTTCAATAAAAAAACCCTACCTACAATATTTTTTTAGCTAATTTCACAAAATAAAAGTCGAGTATCAAATTATGAATAGCTACCAGTCAAAAGGCATCTGTGACGAAAACCTGTTTTCTGCTTTTTTCAAAAACAACGTCAAATCTTTACGGAACTATTTGTATTTCAAATTCGGCAATGAGGAACAGTCGAATGATATGGCGCAAGAAGCGTTTATTAAATTATGGGAAAACTGTTCCGATGTTCCTCCGGAAAAGGCCAAATCGTTTCTTTACACGGTTGCAAATAATGCAAGCCTGAACCAAATCGCACATCAAAAAGTAGTACTGAATTATTCGAAAAACAATTCTTTGACTGATCGAACTAATATTAGTCCAGAATTTATAATTGAAGAAGACGAGTTTAAAGTTAAATTAGAAAAAGCGATTGCCAACTTGACTGAAGGGCAACGTACCGCTTTTTTGCTCAATCGGATTGAAGGTAAGAAATATGCGGAAATAGCAGTGATGTTAGATATCTCTGTCAAGGCTGTAGAGAAGAGAATACATGGCGCTTTAATTTCTTTACGCGCTAATATTGAACAATTTAAGTAGGGTTTTTTAATCTTTGATTGTTTTAGCATTAACAAAAAACAAAATGGAAGATAATTACACATTAGCAAAATGGTTGGCTGGAGAACTTTCAGAGGCTGAATTACAGGCTTTTGAAGAAACTTCTGAATTTCCGATCTACCAAAAAATCGCCAATTATTCGAGTCAATTGGAAGCACCTGCTTTTGACGAAAATAAATTGTACGACAAAATTGTTTCCGTTAAAAAAGAATCTGTCAAAGTTATTGCTCTTCATCAGACTTGGTGGTTTAAGATTGCAGCAATATTTGTACTCTTTGCCGGCTTGTCATTCTTTTACAAATCGAGTATTGCAATAAGCGAATACGCCGAAAACGGAGAACAAACTAATTTCTCACTGCCGGATAACTCTCAAGTTGTCTTAAACGCAGGCTCTGAGATTAATTACAACAAATGGAATTGGGATAACCGCCGTCATTTAGAACTTGCTGGAGAAGCCTATTTTAGAGTGGCTAAAGGCAAGAAATTTGAAGTGCAAACTGACCTCGGAATGGTTACTGTACTTGGAACTCAATTTAACGTAAAAGCGAGAGGAAACCGATTTGATGTAACTTGTTATGAAGGCCGTGTAAAGGTCAACTATCAGCAGCAACAAGTTGTGATTACAAGAGGAAACAGAGTATCATTTGAAAATGGTGTTTTGCTAAAAATACCTAATACAAATGCTACAAAACCAGAATGGACGTCAGGTGAATTGACTTTTGTTGATGCCAACCTAGCTTCAATCTTGGACGAAATGCAGAGACAATACGATTGCACAATTCAACATCACGACATCATCACGACGCAGCTTTTTACTGGAACACTGCCGGGTGATGATTTAGAAAAAGGATTACAGATACTTTCATCAATGTATCACATAAAGTATAAGCGCTCTTCTAACAATGAAATTACTTTAGAACTTCTTAATGTGGAGGAATAGGTGCATCATTACTATTTTAATACTTTTTCTTTTTCTACCTTGTGTTTGCGCTCAAAGTGAAAAAGCGGCTTTTCCTTTGAAGGAAATTTTGGCGCAAATTAGCATACAACACGACGTGAAATTCAATTTTATTGAGGATGAAATCGTCGTTTTTACTATTACTCCTCCAGCACAAGATTGGACATTACAGGAGAAAATAAACTACATTAAAGATAAAACTAACCTCAAGATCACTATTATTGATCAGAAGTACTACACGCTCTATAACGATCACAAAGTAGACAAACCTTTGTGCGGCTACTTGATTGATGCTGAAACGAATACACCTATCGAAAACGCCAGTGTTCAAATCCTAAATACCAATACGATTACGGCAACAAATGCGCGCGGGTATTTTGAATTACCGATCGTATCACCTAATAACATCGCATTCAGACATCAAAGCTATGTTAGCAAAGAAATTGAGGTCAAAGATTTATACGTTGGTCGTTGTCCTATTATCAATTTGGTTCCTTTCTCGCAAGAGTTAACCGAAGTCGTTGCAAACCGATTTTTAACAGCAGGTATCAGCAAAAAGAAAGATGGTAGTATCGAAATAAAACCTAAAAAATTTGGATTACTGCCTGGATTGATTGAACCAGACGTATTGCAAACTTTGCAACAAATTCCGGGAATTTCTAGTACAGACGAAACTATTTCTAATCTTAATGTTCGCGGAGGAACTCATGATCAAAATTTGTTTTTATGGAACGGCATTCGAATGTTTCAAACGGGACATTTTTTTGGACTCATTTCAGCATTTAATCCGTCTTTAGCGCATACGATTTCTGTTACGAAAAATGGAAGTTC
>CANHEA010000077.1 GCA_947459635.1 Flavobacteriaceae bacterium
AATACTTTTCCTCTTTAATATTAATTTTAAAAATTCATACTTATGAAAAAAACGATTATTGTCTTAAGTGCTATTTTCATTTGCACTTTTGTAAGCGCACAGAAAACCAAACAAGACGAAGGAATTAAATTGGGTATCAAAGGAGGTTTGAATATCTCTAATTTAATGGGAGATGTTAAGGACGTCGCAATCAGAACGAGTATACACGCTGGTTTAGTTGCCGAAGTTATCGTTTCTGATAATTTTTCAATCCAACCAGAATTATTGTACTCTGGCCAAGGAGCCTCAGTTACAAGCACAGGAGGTGGTAGAATAAAATTAGATTACATAACACTTCCCGTTCTAGCAAAATTCCCAATCGCTAAAAGTTTAAGTTTAGAAACGGGTCCGCAAGTAGGATTCCTAATTTCTGGCAAATACAAAACCAACGAATCAAACGACAAGATTGAAAATTTGAAAACGATTGATTTTGGCCTCAACGCAGGTTTAAATTACGAGTTGAACAATGGCGTTTTTTTTCAAGCTAGATACAATTTAGGATTAACAGACACTGGGTTTTTAGGAGATAATAAAAGAGCAAGCAATGCAGTAATTCAATTTTCAATCGGAAAATTATTTTAATGATAGCAAACGTGACTAAATATAAAATTTGCCTAATTGTTGCCTTAGCCGCAACATTTTCTATTGCAGCACAAACTGCAATTGCACCAACTGTTAAGTACAGAAGAAGTTCCCTTTATACTTTAATGTTAGACGATCCTTCTAGGCCATACGCCAATGTTATCAAAGCGTCTTTTGAGAAAGGTCCAATTCCAGAGAAATTTAATGACCATAATCTAGGGGCACGCACCATGCCTGCCGCCAACGTCAAAGACGAAACAGAAAACATTACAACATTCTTAGACGCCAACAATATTGCTAAAGAAATCGTGGCCAAATGGTTTAATCGATCTGAAAAGGGTGGTTTTAACATGGATTTAATCGCTAAAAGAGGAACGTATGATGCTTCTGCACTTGATATAGCAAAAGCCAAAGCAACACAAAGAGGACTAGAAGCACTAGCTGATGCTGGCGAAGAATTGATTAAAAACACCTTTGTTTTGGTAAATGATTTCAACTATATTTCCAAAGAAGAAGTAGCAAAAAAAGTTAATAAATGGCTTGACGTTGTTGCTTCTGCAACCGGAAGTTCAGACCTGGTTGCTGCACAAGATGGAGTAGCTTTTCTAGGAAAAGGTTATGTGGTAAAAACAACCGCTTTCTTATTCCGTTTGAAGTGGGACGAAGAAACTGCCGCCATCTTTTATAATGACTATTGGGCAGATGACGCAACAATAACTCCCGAAAAAAAGAAAGCGTTTGATGAATCTAAGATTTTCAAACTAGAATTAATCGGCACTGACAATTCATGGGCGGATGTTCAAGCTACAACTGCTACAAAGAAAACTGAAGAAGAACTAATCGAAAAAGCTACGGTAAAAGCCGTTGATGCTGTAATTGTAAAACTTCAGAAAAATCACGACGAATTCAAAACCAAAACACCTTTATTTAGCGGAGAGCCAATCACGGCAAAAATCGGATTGAAAGAAGGATTGTCTGAGAAATCAAAATTTGATGTTTTAGAGCAACAACAGGACAAAAACGGTAAAACTCAATATGTAGTGGTTGGATCATTAAAAGTAGATGACAGCCAGCCAATTTGGGATAATCGTTATGGCGCTGATGAAGAAAACCCTGCAAACGCAGACGGTAAAACATTTTTTAAGAAAACTGGCGGCAAGGAGTTTTTTGCCGGTATGTTGATAGTTCAAAAGAAAGGAAAATAACAGTAAATATTTAATAAAAATGAAAACAAGGAATATAATTGTAATGGTGTTTATGTTAATAAGCACAATGACTTTCGCACAATCGGCTGGAAGACAAAGAAAAGCTGATAAAGCAACACGAGAATGGCGCTACGAAATAGAATGTGCCGGCATTGGAAAAGATGGTACCTACTTGATAAAAGTTTGGTCTTATTCAAAAAACCCAAAAGTAGCAACCACACAAGCGAAGAAAAACGCGATTCACGGTGTGATTTTTAAAGGCTTCTCTGGTGGAGGGCAAGGATGTACTTCTCAAAGAGCTTTGGCATCAAACCCGAACATCGAAGAAGAAAAAGCTGATTTTTTTGATCCGTTTTTCGAAGAAGGAGGCAAATACATGAAATATGTTTCTGAATCTGGAGACGGAAATGTAGATGCCGGCGACCGAGTAAAAGTTGGTAAGGAATATAAAATTGGTGTTCTCGTGTCTGTTTCAAAAGATGCTTTACGCAAAGATTTGGAAGCAGCTGGTATCATCAAAGGACTGTCTTCAGGATTTTAATTTAAAAACACATTTTTATGAAACTTAAAATAACAATACTGCTTTTTATAGCGTCAATTTCTTTGCTGTCAGCACAGAAAAAGATTGCTGGAAATTACGGTTACAAAACGGAGTGCATGGGCGTCGAAGGTGACGGCTCGCAAACGGTAAAAGCTTGGGGTAACGGAAGAAATCGTTCCGATGCAGTAGAACAAGCCAAAAAGAACGCAATTAGAGACATCCTGTTTTTTGGTTTAGTTGAAGGAAAGCAAGAATGCCAGCAAAGACCTTTAATCTACGAAGTAAATGCGCAAGAAAAGTACGAAGATTACTTTAATAAGTTCTTTGCGGACGGCGGTGAATTTAGAGACTTTATTTCTCTCAAAGACGAACGTATCGGTGACAAATTAAGCCGTGACAGAAAACGAGGCCGAGGCAGTGTAACCAATGGTTTTATTGTGCGTGTTCTTCGCTCCGAGTTAAAACAGAAATTAATCGCTGATGGCATTATTCCAAAATAATCAATAAATAAGTATAATGAAAAAAGTAAATTTTAAAAATGGTTTCGTTTTATTGGCGATTCTTTTCGTAAGCCTTGCATTTGGACAAGCAAAAAAACCAACGATTATGGTTGTACCTAGCGATGTTTGGTGCAATACCAATGGCTATATGATGAAGTTTAATAATCAAGGGACTGAAGTTAAAGTTCCAGATTATAAAAAAGCTTTTCAAGAAAATGCCGACCTAGTTCAAGTTATTACAAAAATAAATGGATTAATGGCAGACAGAGGTTTTCCATTAAAAGATATGGCTGCCGCAATCAAGACTTTAGAATCTGAGAGCGCTGAAAACTCGATGTTAAATTCTAAATCTGGAGCAGGCATTTCTGAAACTCCAATTGACAAATTGAAAAAAGTTGCGAAAGCAGACATTATTATTGATTTGACATGGACAATCAATACAACTGGCCCAAAAAAATCAGTAACATTCACTATGAAAGGCCTTGATGCCTATACTGATAAACAAGTAGCTAGTGCAACTGGTACGGGAGCTCCCTCTTTTTCTGCGGAACTTCCTGTTCTTTTGGAAGAAGCGGTATTAGCACACATCGATAACTTTAACGGACAACTTCAAAATCATTTCAACGATATGTTTGAAAATGGAAGAGAAATTATTGTTAGAATTAAAAAATTCGATTCTTGGGCTGACGATTTAGAAAAAGAATTCGATGGTAAAGAACTAGGAAGCGTTATCGAAGATTGGATGACGTCAAACACAGTAAAAGGACGTTACAGTCTTAGCGATTCTACCGAAGGAATGCAATTATATGAGCAAGTTAGAATTCCACTATATGATGCTTCAGGAAAAGCGACAGATGCTAGAGGTTTCTTAAAAGGACTTCAAACTTTCCTAAAAAATGCACCCTACAGTATTCCGAATAAATTAATGATGAAAGGTTTAGGGCAAGCAGTTATTGTTCTAGGTGAAAAATAAAAACTTAAGTACTATGAAAAATTTAATCACAAAAATCACTTACTGTTGTATAGCAGCTTTTGGATTTTCGGCTTTGACAATGGCGCAAGGGTCATCTACAAGCGCAGAAGCATTAGGCAGAATCGCCATTGCCGCATATATTCCTGAACAAATTGAAGGTTTACCTGCAGGTGCTGACAATATGTTGCGCAATAAATTAACTCAAATTGTTTCTTCAAACGGAATGGCTGGAGCTACTGACAATACCAGATTTATTATTACTCCAAACATTGATGTGGCAACCAAAGATATCTTAGCTACAGCACCACCAATGACAGCCCTTACTTTGAATGTAAATTTGTATATTGGAGATGGATTTGAAGGAAAACAGTTCGCTAGTCAAACGCTTACCGTTAAAGGAGTTGGTATCAATGAAACTAAAGCGTATATGGATGCGATTAAGAACATTAAACCAAATGACGCCTCTATTCAGAGTTTTATCGCAAAAGGTAAAACCAAGATTATTGATTATTACAACGCAAGATGTGCACAAATCATCAACGAGGCCAATGCCCTTGCTGGACAATCAGAATTCGACGCAGCGCTTAATAAACTAAATTCAATTCCGGAAGAATGCGCAGAGTGTTTCAACAAAGCACAAGCAGCAGCTGCACCTATGTTCAAGAAATTCATCGAAAGAGATTGTAAACTAAAAATGGCCGATGCTAATAGTAAGTGGAGCGCTAATCAGTCTTTTGAAACAGCGAATGAAGTGGCAGGTATTTTGGGTTCAATAGATCCAGAAGCATCTTGTTATAAAGACGCAAAAGCACTAAACGACAGGATTGGTAAACGCGTTATCGAGATCGACAAACGCGAATGGAACTACGTAATGGAACGAGATATTAACTTGAAAAGAGATGCTATTAAAGCATGGAGAGATGTTGGTGTAGCGTACGGACAAGGTCAACCAAAAACCGTTGTCTATAAAAGTATTTGGTAATAAAAGTCAGAATCTTAATATTTTTGAGACCTCAATTTCTTTCTGAATTGAGGTCTTATTTTTTTAAATTCATTATATTTGATTCTTTCCATACCATTCATTTTCTATGTTTAAATCAAAGAAAGACACCGTATATGTAATACTTGCAGGTATATTCATCACCAACGCCATCGTAGCAGAATTGATTGGCGGTAAACTCATTCACGTTGGTTCCGCAGTCATGAGTATAGGAATTTTACCTTGGCCCATTGTTTTTATATCTACTGATTTGATTAACGAATACTTTGGAGAAAAGGGCGTTAAAAAACTATCCCTCATCACAGCCTGTTTGATTGCTTATTGTTTTATCCTTTTATATTTTGCCTTGCAGATACCGGCAGTGAAAGGAGAAAATCTAATAACTGATGCCCAATTCAATGGCGTTTTTGGACAAAGTATGTGGATTATCGTCGGGAGCATTACCGCTTTTTTGGTTTCTCAATTAATCGACGTTACTATTTTTCATTTTGTCAAGAATAGAACAGGGAATAAGATGATTTGGCTGAGAAGCACCGGATCGACCGTTATATCACAGTTGTTTGATAGTTTCATTGTTCTCGGAATCGCTTTTTGGATGACGGGAAAAATGACAACCGATGTTTTTATTCTATCCGCGTTTACTGGCTATTTCGTAAAATTAATTATCGCTGTTTTGCTTACTCCGTTGATTTATCTTGGACATTATATCATTGAGAAATATATTCACAGTGCCTAAAATGGACGCAAAAATTAGATGCACTTGGTGCGAAAAAGACGATCTATACCGAGATTACCATGACAACGAGTGGGGCAATCCTGTATATGATGATGCCACGATATTTGAATTTTTAGTCTTAGAAACTTTCCAAGCTGGGCTAAGTTGGTATACCATTTTGCGTAAAAGAGAAAACTTCCGCAATGCATTTGACCAATTTGATTATGAAAAAATAGCACAATATGACGAAGATAAAGTGCAGCAATTGTTGCTCGACGCAGGCATTATTCGGAATCAACTAAAAATTCGCGGAACCATTTCTAATGCTGTTGCCTTTATTAAAGTACAAGTAGAATTTGGAAGTTTCTCAAAGTATATTTGGGCTTTTGTTGATCACAAACCCATCATAAATCAACTCAAAAGTCTAAAAGATATACAGGCTACTACTTCAATTTCAGATGCTATTAGCAAAGACCTTAAGAAAAGAGGCTTTAAATTTGTGGGTTCAACAGTAGTATACGCTCATATGCAAGCGACAGGCATGGTCAATGACCACGTTGCAAATTGCTGGAAAATAAATAATTAGACTCAAATTACTTTCCTGTCAAAACACCAACAAAATCTTCTCTAGCAATTTCTCGACATCCTAAGCTTTCTAGATGTTCATTATAAACTTGACAATCCAATAATTGATAGTCTTGTGATTTTAATTGGTTGACAAGCGAAATAAACGCCACTTTCGACGCATTAGAAACGTTAGAGAACATACTTTCACCGCAGAAAACATGTCCTAAATCGACGCCATACAAACCGCCAACCAATACTTCATCTTGCCAGACTTCAATTGACTTAGCGTAACCAAGTTCATGAAGTTTTTCATAAGCATTTATCATTTGTTCGGAAATCCATGTGCCGTCTTGTCCTGGTCGAACAATCTTTTGACAATTTCTAATGACGGCTGAGAAATTTTGGTTAAAAGTTACCTTGAAAACATTCCGATTTAGAATGTTTCTCATGCTTTTAGAGACTTTAAATTCGTCTAAAAACAATACCATTCTTGGGTCAGGAGACCACCAAATGATAGGTTCGTCTATATTAAACCACGGAAAAATTCCGTTCTTATAGGCCAAAAGCAAACGCTCAGGCGATAAGTCGCCGCCGAATGCAAGTATTCCTTCCGGCGAAGTAGCATCAACTGGCGGGAAATACAACTCATTTGTTAAGCGATACATAATTGAATCAAATTGATGACAAGGTAGTAAACAAAAAAATCAGAAACTAGCGTACTAATCTCTGATTTCAATTTCATTTTTTTTGACCGCTTATACTTTTTCTTTAGAAAGGTAAGTCATCATGTTCTTCTTCGGTAAAACTTGTCGCAGGTTCAAAAGCTTCAGCAGCAGGCATTGGTGGCGCAGCACTAACTGGTGCTTCTGCTTGCAATTTCGCAATTCTCCATCCTTGAATTGTATTGAAATAAACAGTCTCTCCTTGTGGATTAACCCATTCTCTACCTCTTAAATTAATATCAATTTTTACTGCATCACCTACGTTAAAGTTATTCAGCAAGTCGCATTTGTCTTGCACAAACTGAACTAATATGTGTTGTGGATATTGTTCGTCAGTAGTAACTACGACATCTCTCTTTTTGAATCCAGACGAACCCACTTCTTTCGTGGTGTCGACCATCTTAATTTTCCCTGAAACTTCCATCTTCTAAATTTTTAGTGTTTATTATTTTTTTGAAATCGAATTGGCCAAAAGCACCTTCCATGCTGATTTCACATCGTTTTGATCTAAATATTCCTTTGCTTTTTTGTGAATCTTCATTTCGTCATCGGCGCTTAAAACACCTTTCACGGCAAAATTATTCTCTACAAATATAGTAACTTCTTCTCTTGTAGGCAAGGCTTCTACATTTCCCAACATCCCCAAATCATTACCGTTAAAAACGGCACTTTCTCGAACGAAATTAGGAATGGCATCTACCCCAATACCGAGGCTCGCAATAGGTTTAGGCACTTCAAACATTCCTTGATTGGAACGCGAATACCAATTGTTTCCCAGTCGAGAAACCAAATCAATCTTATGTTGATCAATTGCACCATTTTCGTCTAATACTTTTTCATCTATGTGAATTTTTAGCACTTCACAAATTACCAGATTCCCAGCGCCACCGTCAGTTCCCAATGCAATAATTTGATTCACTTTACATTCAAATTGCACGGGTGACTCCTTCACTCGATAGGGTTTTACAATATCTGATGGAATTTGTGTCAGTCCTGACTTAATAAACTCATTGACACCGTCTGCATACTCTGTACTTGAAAGTGAAACTTGTTGTACTATATCAAAATTAACTACATTAATTACCACTTCTTTCGTGGCTTCCGCATTGATTAGTGTATGTTTAATAGTATTATCTCTGACACGTCGTGCCGGAGAAAAAATCAGAATGGGAGGATTGGAACTAAAAACATTAAAAAAGCTAAATGGCGACAAATTTGGCTTTCCACTTGCGCTTATTGTACTTGCAAATGCGATTGGTCTAGGCGCAACAGCACTTTGTAAATAACCTTGCAACTTGGCTGGAGAAATGTCTTTTGGTTCGATGCTTAACATAGATTGCTTTTTAGACAAAAATAGACAAAATCAACTCATACTTTTAGAATATGTTTCACCTATCTCAGCGATGAATTTACAAAAAAATGCAGATGGCGCTTGTTAATTCTACAATTAAATTATTAACATATTGTGCTACTACAACGATTTAGTAGCGTTATTTTAAAGGAATCAAAGGATCTCGATTAAAACATCGCAATTATTTCGATAAAAAATTATTAATTTCACAACAATTAAACATTTCCAATATTAATAAGTAGCAGTAACCATTATGAAAACATTATTATCTCTAAAGAATAAATTAGTTCTCGCTTTAGTTTTTACGGTTTTTTCAATAATCCCAATCTACGCCCAATCGGCTGCAAATGTTAACGACATTATGCTTCAGGCATTTGGCTGGGACGTTCACACACAGTCCTCGGTTTCTAGTGAAGGAGGTCTTTATAATTATTTGAAAAACCGCACCCCTAGTTATGCTGCTGCTGGATTCAATGTTATTTGGTTACCGCCACCAAGCAAATCAACTGGAGGTGTCGGATATATTCCAACTGAACTATTTAATTTTTCTCAAACAAGTTATGGTTCAGAAGCGCAATTGAGAGCCCTTTTGACCGCCTTCAATACTAGTTCTCCGCGAATTCATCCCATGGCTGATGTTGTTGTAAATCATCGAGGAGGATCTACAAATTGGACGGATTTTACAAATCCAACTTGGGATTGTCATTCGATAACCAGCAATGACGAAGCTAATTTTGGGACTATTACAGGTGTTCGACCATGCGGAACTCCTGACACTGGTGAAGATTTTAATGGCGGAAGAGATTTAGACCATACCAACTTGCAAGTTCAAAATGGCGTTAAAGAATATCTAACGCGCTTGAAAGCACTTGGTTTTGACAGTTGGAGATGGGACGTTGCAAAAGGATTTTCAGCTAGCTACTTTGGAGACTATATCAATGCGTCTGCACCTTATGCCTCGGTTGGGGAGTACTGGGACGGAAACACCAACACTCTTAAAGCATGGATAAACGGGACTGGTAATCGATCAGCTGCATTTGATTTCTCTCTGTATTATAATGCCTTACAACCAGCTATAAACAATGGAAATTACGCGGCTCTAGCGGGATACCCAGGACTAGCAGGGCAATTCGGATACGCTGACAAGGCCGTTACTTTCATTGACAATCACGACACCTTTGTGAAACCAGGAAGTTTTACAACAAGCGCTAATATCATGAAAGGATATGCCTATATTCTTACTCATCCTGGAATTCCATGTGTATTCTTTCCACATTATTATGGTGGAAGCTATAGCAAAGACGGCGTTACAGTGAATTATGCAGGAAATCAATTGGCTATCGATAAAATAATGGCGATTCGCAGAAATAACGGCATCAATGCATACAGTTCGGTTGTTGTAACCAATTCAACTACTTTCTATTCTGCAACCATTGACAATAAAGTAGTGGTGAAAATTGGTCCTGGATTGTGGAATCCTGGAGCAGGTTGGGTATTAAAAACATCCGGCACGGACTATGCCATATGGGAAAAAGAAGTAATTGCTGATGTTCCAAGTCTAGCAATTACGCCAACTGGAGGCGCTTTCGTTACCGGAACTTCGGTAAATGTAGTGATGACCGCTAACAATAGCACGTCAACTATCTTCTATACGCTGGACGGTTCAACACCAACGACATCTTCGCTTTCGTCAGTCGGCACAAAATCATTATCTGTAACAGCAACTACGACAGTAAAAGCGTTTGTGCGAAATACTGCTGGCGTAAGTTCAGCCATACGAACCGAAGTGTATAGCTTTTCGAGTCCAACAACATTTACGGTGTATTTCAAAAAACCATCCACTTGGAATTCAGCAGTTAAAATATATTACTGGGGAACAACCGGAACAGCTCCTGCGGTAACATGGCCAGGCGTTGCAATGACTGTAGATTGCGGTAGTTGGTACAAATTCACATTCCCTTCAACGGTAACGGCAACAAACCTAATTTTTAACGACGGTAGCTTACAAACAGCTGATTTAAATACGACTGCAGGGACTCGATATTATGATGCCGGCTGGCTGGCTGCAGCACCTGCGAATCGATGTCCAACAACAATGACAGTTTATTTTAAACCACCGACCACTTGGACAACTGCTCCGAAAATTCATTATTGGAACGCCGTTCCTGCGGGAAGCGTTGCGAACACAACTTGGCCAGGTTTGACTATGACGGCAGACGTAAATGGATTTTACAAGTACACCATAACTGGGCCAACGTCTGTCAATATTGTATTCAACAATGGACTTAGCGGCACCGGAAATCAAACTGCAGATTTACTAAATAAAACCAATGGCTATTCCTATACTTGGGGAGCAGCGCCTCGAATCAGAGAGAATAACGACACTTCCTTTAGTGCTATTTTATTTCCAAACCCAGTTGTTGACATACTACAAATAAGTTCAGATTTTGAAATTCAAGATTACAAAATAATGTCTATACAAGGAACCATTCTGCAAGAAGGAAAATCTACAGAAAGTGGCATTGATATGAGAAGCCTTACTTCTGGAATTTATTTTATTCAACTAAAATTCAAAAACGGTGACGAAGAAACACAACGGATAATGAAAAAATAACAATTGCAACAAAATAGAATGAGGCCTAAACATATTGCTGTTTAGGCCTTTTTTTTTATTCTACACATCAGCATTCTATTTTCTCCTGTTACGACCAATTATTTCTTTATATTTATTCCCACAAATTAAATTAAATGCAGATTTCAAATCACAAAAATCTAATGCGTTGGGTATTGATTGCAGCCTCGTTTGTAATCATATCATTAATTCTTTGGAATACTTATACCTTTTTTCAAATATTCAAGGATGAAGAGCGTGTAAAAATGCAGCATTGGGCCGAGGCGCAAAAAACCTTAAATAATGCCGATATTAATACCGATATTGAGCTACCACTAAAGATCATCCAAAACGCAAGGATTCCGATTATCTTAACGGAAAACAATGTGATTCTTAGCACAAAAAATATTGATGCCGAAATTGTAAAAGACAAAGTAAAGTCAGACGCACTATTGGCTAAACTAAAAAATGAAAATGATCCGATTGTTATTGAATATGTCGCTGGTAAGTACCAATATTTATATTACGGCGACTCGTCTCTGCTTAACAAATTAAAATACTATCCAATAGCGCTTGTTTTAATCATTGTCCTATTTGGAGCACTTGTTTATAATTTCTATAAAAGCACCAAAATGGCGACGCAAAATAAGTTGTGGGCGGGAATGGCAAAGGAAACTGCGCATCAAATTGGCACGCCCCTATCTTCTTTAATAGGTTGGCTTGAAATAATGAAAGCAGATCACGTTGACCCAACGACCATTTCCGAAATTGAAAAAGACATTACACGTCTTCAAACCATCACCGATCGGTTTTCTAAAATTGGTTCGGAGCCAATCCTTGAAACCAAAGACATTGTTCAGGAAACGTTAGACTCTTATGATTATCTGCAATCGCGGTTTTCGAAACAGATTTCATTCTCCTTTAACGCGCCTAAAAACAAAATTTATGTGTCGTTGAACCCAGCATTACATAGTTGGACTATTGAAAATCTGGTAAAAAATGCCATCGACGCGATGAAGGGCAAGGGGAAATTAGCTGTAGTGATTGAAGACGACGGAAAATTTGTAAAAATAAAAGTATCCGATACTGGAAAAGGAATCCCAAAAAATCAATTTAAAAGTGTCTTTGAACCTGGTTTTACTACAAAAAAAAGAGGTTGGGGACTCGGTTTGTCGCTGACTAAAAGAATCGTCGAAGAGTACCATAAAGGGAAAATAAAAGTCTTAAGTTCTGAATTGAATAAGGGAACAACGATGCAGGTCAGTTTTGTAAAGAAGGCATAAAAAAATGCCGCAAATTGAATGATTTGCGGCAAATTAATTTTCTTTTATTGACACTATCCCGCAAAGTGTGTAAGTTAAAAAATAATAGGGTTTGACTTTTTAATTAAAGTTGAACCCTTTTTTCAAATATAGTTAAGAACTGGTTGAGGATTAATCCCCAATTTTGGATTGGCATTGACCATTTTTTGGTTGCTTC
>CANHEA010000078.1 GCA_947459635.1 Flavobacteriaceae bacterium
GCTTCGTGTATATAGACTTCCGTACGGTAAAAACCGCCTTGGTTGTTGATGACCGCCACCATAAATTCGATGGGATAATAGACTTTCAAATACAAACTTTGATAGCTTTCTACCGCATACGAAGCGGAGTGTGCTTTGCAAAACGAATAACCCGCAAAGGATTCTATTTGACGGTAAATCTCGTGACTCAATTGCTCAGGATGTCCTTTTCGCAAACACGACTGAAAGAAGTCGTCTTTTACTTTTTGCAAGGCGGCTTTCGATCGGCCTTTACCGCTCATCGCTCGGCGGAGAATATCACCATCGGCTGCGGATAATCCACCGTAGTGTAAAGCGATTTTAATCACATCTTCCTGATAGACCATAATGCCGTAGGTTTCTCCGAGTTGCTCTTTGAAGACGTCGTGAAAATATTCAAACTGATCTGGAAAGTTGTGTCTGAAAATATATTCTTTCATCATGCCCGATTGTGCCACTCCAGGACGAATAATCGAAGACGCCGCGACGAGGGTTTTGTAGTTGTCGCATTTGAGTCGACGTAACAATCCACGCATCGCTGGACTTTCAATATAAAAGCAACCGATGGTTTTTCCGCGACTCAAAAAGGCGTTGGCTTTGGCTTCGTTTTTTGAGATTTTGGTGTTTCTAATATCGACGTTGATGCCTTGGTTTTTCTCGACTAATTTTTTACAATCGTCGATATGACCGATTCCTCTTTGACTTAAGATATCAAATTTTTCGAAGCCAATATCTTCCGCCACGTGCATGTCGAACAGCACAATGGGAAAACCTTTGGGTGGCATTTCGAGCACCGTGTAGTTGGTGATGGGTTCTTCAGAAATGAGTATGCCGCAGGAATGCATGGAGCGTTGGTTGGGGTATTTTTCGAGCAGCATGCCGTATTCCTGCACCATTTTGACCACCGCATTTTTATCGTGTGTTGCCATGGGTTTGCGTGCTAAAGCATCGAGTTCTTCTTTGGGCAAACCGAAGACTTTGCCGACTTCTCGGAAGATGGAGCGGTATTTAAATTCGACATTGGTGCCACAAAAAGCGACGTGTTCTCTGCCATAGCGGGTGAAGATATAGTCGAGGATGACATCGCGTTCTTTCCACGACCAATCGATGTCGAAATCAGGTGGACTCTTGCGATTTTCGTTGAGGAAGCGCTCGAAATAGAGGTCGAGTTCAATCGGGCAGATATCGGTAATCCCCAAACAATACGCAATAATGCTGTTGGCGCCGCTACCGCGTCCGATGTGCAGAAACCCTCTGCTGTTGCTGTATCGGATGATGTCCCAAGTGATGAGGAAGTAGCCACTAAACTCCAGTTGATTGATGACGCGCAATTCTTTTTCGACGCGTGCCAAGGCCACCTTGTCGTTTTTGCCGTACCGCCACGCCAAACCTTCATAGGCGAGGGTGGTGAGTAGCGCCATGTCGTCTTTTTGGTTGTTGGTGTAGTATTTTTTGTTTTTGGGCGTGGTAAAGTCGAATTCGAAATGGCAATTATCGATAATGTCTTGGGTGTTTTGGATGATCTGCGGATAGTCGCTATACTTCTCGAGGAGTTCGGCTATGGGAATCATCACATCGGTGTTGCTGCAATAGTCTTCGGTCGTTAGTTTAGATAGGATGGTATTGGTATCAATGGCGCGCAGGATTTTATGCAAGTTGAATTCCTTTTTGGTACGGAAGGTCACGGGTTGCCAAACGACCATTTTAGGGCTTTTGTTTTTCCATTTTGTCGCGTATAATTTGGGTAATTGTTCGGGTCGGATGCCGATGTATTCGTGTGCTTTTAATTGATGCGGTTCCTTTTCAAAACTATAGATGACAAACACATTCTTGAAGTCGGGTGCTTGCTCCGGAAGTGGGGTGTTGTCGAAGTTGTGTTGGGTGAGAAAGCGATTCATTTCCGCCAATCCTTCGTTGTTTTTTGCCAAACCGATGTAGCGCAATTGGTTGTTATAGCGGAATTCTATACCGACGAGAGGTTTGATGTTTACGGCTTTGCACTCTTTAATAAAATCATAAATGCCAGTGACGGTATTGATGTCGGTGAGTGCCATCGCTTGTACGTTGCAGGCGGCAGCTTGTGTCACTAAGTCGGTGAGGGGAATGGTGCCGAAGCGGAGGGAGTGGTAGGAGTGGGCGTTGAGGTACATGGTTGGTTGTGGGTTGTGGGTTGTGGGTTGTCTGTTGTATGTTGTGGGTTGTATGTTGTGGGTTGTAAGTTGTGGGTTGTAAGTTGTGGAATTTCATTTAATATGAGCCCTTCGACTGCGCTCAGGGTGACAGCGGTTTTGGATTTTAGCTTCGCTCTGTTCGGCTGTGCCTCGTGTGTTTTTTTCGATTTTAGTTATCAGTTATGAGTTATCAGTTACTTCATTAGGTTCTGGTTGTTTGTTATTCTCTGTCCTTTCTTGGATTTCAGTTGTAAACTGTCAACCCACAACTGACAACTCCCAATACGATTTTCTAGAGTTTGTTTTTCAAAATGGTTCCCGCGCGGCCGACGGCGTTGAAACCGAATCGTTTTTTCATTTTATCCATGGCTTGGTAGAGCGCAATCATTTCGAGGGTATCTTCGAAGAGGTTGATTTGATAGGTGCCGCGTACCAGTCCGTTGAAATTGATTCCAATCATCCGCAGTCGCATGCGGCGGTCATAGAGTTTGTCGAACAGTTCGGTGACGGTTTTGATCAATACATGATCTGCCGAAGTATACGCGATACTGCATTGCTTGGTTTGGGTATCGAAATTGGCGTATTTGATTTTGACGACTACCGTTGACGTGAGCCATTGTTCAGAACGCAATTGATACGCTAGTTTTTCGACCATGCCCACGAGAATGGCTTTCATCGTTTTGATGTCGATAGAATCTTGTATAAACGTCTGTTCGGTCGACACGGATTTCCGTTCTTTATAAGGTTCAACAGGATTGTTATCGATGCCGTTGGCTTTTTTCCAGAGTTCAATGCCGTTTTTGCCAATCATTTGTTGGAGTATTTCGGCGGGCATTTCCGAGAGCGTTTGGATGGTTCTGATTCCGATTCTCGACAACAGTTGAAACGTAACATCGCCGACCATGGGAATCTTTTTAACCGATAGTGGATTGAGAAACTGCCTCACTTGACTTTCCGGAATTTCGAGATTGCCTTTGGGTTTGCTTTCGCCAGTGCCGATTTTAGAGACCGTTTTGTTTACGGATAGCGCAAAGCTAATGGGCAAGCCAGTTTCTTTGGTGATGGTTTGCGCCAGCTCGTTGGTCCATTTGAAGCAACCGTAAAACTTGTCCATGCCCGTAATATCGAGATAGTGTTCATCGATGCTTGCTTTTTCTACAATCGGCGCTCTCTCTTCGATGATTTGGGTGACGGTAAAAGAGAGTTTCGAATATAATTCCATATCCCCTTTGATGATTTTAGCCTGTGGACATAATCGCATCGCCATTCTGATGGGCATGGCAGAACGAACGCCAAAAGTCCGTGCTTCGTAGGAACAAGAGGCTACTACACCTCGGTCGCCACCGCCTATAATTAGCGGAATTCCTTCCAATTTAGAATTGGTGAGCCTTTCGCAGGAGACGAAGAAGGTGTCGAGATCTAGATGTACGATGGCGCGGGACATTTTGGGTTGGGGGTTGTAGGTTGTAGGTTGTAGGTTGTAGGTTGTAAGTTGTAAGTTGTAAGTTGTAAGTTGTAAGTTGTAAGTTGTAAGTTGTAAGTTGTAAGTTTTGGAATTTGGAATTTGGAATTTGACTTTTGGCTTTTTGGTTGTGGGTTATTTTTTTTTACAAAATTAGATTGATTTGATATAATTTGTATTATATTTGTTGATATTAATAATATCAATTTTTATTATGGCTGTATTTGCGGGTAATTTGAGATATCTGAGAGGAAAGAAAGAACTATCGCAACAAAAGATTGCGGATGCTTTACGAATTAGTAGGGGACAATATCAGAAGTATGAGGATGGCGATTCGGAGGCTCCGTATCAGGTTTTGATTCGGATTTCTAAGTATTATGATGTCACAACCGATTTGTTGTTGACGGCAGATTTGACCAAAGTCACTTTAGAAAGTATGATGGCTATTGGGCAAAACCGCATGTTACTTCCGATTACGGTTGATGCTGAAAACAACGATCGGATTGAAGTGGTTACCCACACGGCCAAAGCAGGTTATCGGAGTGGTTATGCCGATCCGGAATTTATTGGTTCATTGCCCCAAATTTCCCTTTCCTTTTTAGGCGCCGGGAAGCATCGTGCTTTTCCTGTTGAAGGCGATTCGATGCCGCCACATGAAGACGGTTCTTTTATCGTTGCCAAGTACGTCGAGAAACTGGGAGATATTTTGGATGGTAAGACGTATATTGTGATTACCAAGGAAGACGGCATTGTTTACAAACGCTTGAACAAGAACGGGAAGAATTCGCTGTTGTTGAACTCTGACAATACGTTTTACGAGCCGTATACCGTCAAGGCTTCGGAGGTTTTGGAGGTTTGGGAATATGTGTGCAATATTGGTAGAAGCGATCGCAAGACGGAATTTAGTCCAGATCAAGTTACCTCGTTATTGATGGAAATGCGCAGTGAAATTCGGGAAGTGAAAGCTAAAATAAATAACGCTTAATCTTTTGTGGACCATTAAAAGGAATTTAGAATTCAAAAGGGGAACCACATAGAAACATAGAAAAAGCGTTCCGTTCCCAGACGACGGTTGCGGCTAAAGAACTGCGTTTTTTCTATTTTATAAAAAACGACTATAGTAAAAAAAGGCTTCCCGAAACCGAAAAGTTAGCAAGTGCACTTATTGACTGTTATGAGAAGTGTTAAGGTTTTACTCTAGTGATTTTATTATCTTTTAGAATCACAAGTTCACTGTTCATTTTCTTTTTGAACTCGATCAATTTGTCGTAAACTTTGTCCATTCCTTCCAAAATTTTAGTTTGGTTCGGTGTCATTTTATGCGTTTCCATGATAATAGTTTTTAAGTTTATTGAATTTGATTTCGCTAAAAATATCGATTTCAGTTTCCAAAGTTTTTTTGGCAATCAAATCATGTTTACCTTCTGAATTATCAAATATCATAACTTCGTCAGCAATTGGAAGATAAATTTCAAACAGATTTTTTATTCCACTTAAATATCTACGTTTTATAACTTCAGTTTCAATATTATGTCCACCTTCTAAAACTCTTGTTTTAACTCTTTCAATTGCTAACTCTACATTTTGTAGCCAAAAGAATAGAAGTGTAACATTATAATTTTTGCTTTTCGCATCTACAATTTTTGTTTTATAGCTTTTAGTTGCTAATGTAGTTTCAAAAGCAAAGTTCACATTGGTTTCTACGAGTTCATTTATTCTTTTCAGCATTATTCTTCCAGCCTCGAACGAAACTTTTTCCGGTTGAAATGGAGACAAACCTTTTGCGATTTCATCTGCGTTTACAAATTCTTTACAATCTAATATCTCAGGCAATATAGTAAAAGAAGCTGTTGTCTTTCCAGCTCCATTACAACCTGCAATTATGTAAAGATTCTTTTTCATGGTTACAAATGTAATTAATTCAATTTTTAACGGCTATTTGTGGTGGCGAATTTTTCAATGCATTCCTCATAACAAGAATTTAGAGACCAATTATTGGTTCACATAGTTTATGATTTTCTCAGGAAAAGTGTAACGCCTTCGTAATTTTCACAAAAACTATGTTTCTATGTGGTTAAAAAAAATGTAAAGCCAGACTAGTCAATATCTAATCCGCCGGAAATCCAATGATCGACGGCTGGTATTTCGGGAAGGCAAAATCTCGCGGATGGTTCTTCGGATCTAGCCAAGCGTTTTCATCTTCATGCTTAATTAAGATCGGCATTCTTTGATCGCCATCGCTTTCTTTTCGGTTGTGAATGTATTTCATTTGGGCGTCGGCTTCAGTGGTTACGATGCTGTAGGTGTTCCAAACCGCACCGTTTTTGTCTTGCCAGCTGTTGTAGATTCCCGCCAAGCAGAATAACTCTTGGTCTTGGGAATTGATTTGGTATTTGGTTTTTGATTTGCCTGTTGCGTCATTCCAATGATAATCATAGTAAGCCGACACAATCACCAAGCACCGTTTGTTGATGAAAGGCGCAAAGGAGGGTTTATCCTCTAAAGTTTCTACCCGGGCATTGAGTGTACTTTTTCTGAAATCTTTGTCGCGGTGGGTGGGGAGCAATCCCCAGGTAAAATTTGTTGTGATGATTTCGGGTTTGCAATCCAGGATAATCGGGAGATTGGGGTAGCTGAATCCGTTGATAAAGTCCGAGGTGAAAACGTTTTCCTTATGATCGACGTTTTTGTTGAAGAAGTCGGTGATTTCTATGGTTAGTTTGCTTTGTTGGACGTAGTAGCACATTGGTTGTGGGTTGTGGGTTGTCAGTTGTCGGTTGTCGGTTGTGGGTTGTGGGTTGTGGGTTGTGAGTTGTGGGTTGTCAGTTGTCGGTTGTGGGTTGGATGGTAGTTTATTGAAGATAAAAATAGGAAAAATATGGAAAAGTTGGCAGGTATACTGAATGCTAGAATTTGATTATTATAGTTACAGCTAACAATCATAAGTAGTTCAGAATGCCAATAAGAACAAGGTAATACAACAAAACCCTCTTAGTATCTAGATATTAAGAGGGTTTTTTGTTTTACAGAAACACTATGCAGTGGCTAAATTTGCTGCTTTAAATTAGTATTTACAGGCTACTGATACATTTGATTGTGATTACTTTTTCGCCACTAAGTCCATTTTGCATTTTGGACATTGGCCTGATTTGTCACTAATTACATCGGAGTGCATTGGGCAGGTGTAGGTCGTTGCCACAGTATGTTTTTTGGTTTTTATCATCATTTCACACTAGTTTACAGCGATTGCTAACCATGTATTTGATGAATAGTTTCAAAACAACAGTGTTTACTAATTTAAACAAATGTTGCGCTTTAAAGAGGAATTTTGTTGTACAATAGTCGAAATTAGTTATACAATTCAGATGTTTTCGAGGCCGATTCTTTTCTTGTCTTTGAGTTTTTTGAAGAAACTTGGCGTGAGTCCAGTGACCTTTTTGAACTGGCTTGATAAATGTGCCACACTACTGTAGTTGAGGATGTAGGAGATTTGCGTGAGGTTTAATTCGTCGTAGATGAGTAGTTCTTTGACGCGTTCGATTTTGTGTGCGATGATAAAATGTTCGATGGTTGTTCCTTTGACTTCCGAGAAAATTTTGGAAAGGTAAGTATAATCCAATCCCATTTTTTCGCTGATGTAATCGGAGTAATTGACTTTTGGGAGTTCATCAGTATAATGCACCATTTCGATGATAATGCTTTTGATTTTTTCGATGAGGACTGCTTTTTTGTCGTCCATCAATTCTAATCCGGAACGAAGCAACCCGACTTTGAGTTTCTGGCGTTGTTCGGTAGTCAAATCGTTCATCACTTCTACGGTACCTAACTCTAAAATAATATAATGAACGCCTAGTTTGTCTAGTTCTTCCTTGACAACCATTTTGCAACGGATGCTAACCATGTATTTGATATAGAGTTTCATTACTGGTTATTTTAGTTAGGTCAAATTGGTGTTGAAGTACTGTTTAGTCTTCGTAGCCACTTTTTATGATGGTAGAAATCATTTTAAATTGCACTTTGGCATTAAATAAATGTGTCGCGTGGGCGGGAATAATGATACCCTGACCTAAGGTTAGTTTGTGTTTTTTTCCGTTGATAATGATTTCAGCGGTACCATCAATAATTTGAATATAATTGTCGAAAGGTGATGTTTTTTCGGCTAGTTCTTCTCCGGCGTCAAAGGAAGATGCCGTAATGTTGCCTGTGGTTTTTTTGATAATCGTTTTGCTCAATACGGCATTGGGAATGTACTGAATGATTTCGACGATGATATGTGATTTTTCTTTTTCAATTTCGGAAGTATCCATTTTTTGTAGAACCTTACCCTTTAATTCAAAATTCGCAATAAGCGATTGTATTGAAAATAATATTCTACTACAAAGGTAGTGCTTTAAGTTGGCTTTGGTTGTCGACCTGTTGTATATTATAATTTAATTTGATTCGCGGGATATTTCGAAGTAAACCTGAGTTGGTGTCGTTCTCATTTTTTACTTTTTAATATTTGTCTATATTTGTTTTATGACTACACGTGTTTTAGGAATTGGTGCCACTTTGATAGATGAATTGTATTTCACTACGACCGTTCTAGTACCGCATTCCTCTAATCCAGCGCAGAAGACGACTCACATTGGAGGTGTGATTCACAATATCATGTATCACTTGGCTTTGCTGGGCGCCAAACCGGGATTGATTACGGCGATTGGCAATGATGCAGAAGGTCAAAACATCAAAGCGCATTTTGATCAAATTCAAATAGATCATAATGGCGTACTTCAAGTTGATGCCAGCACAGGAAAATACGTTTCCATTTTAGATGAAATGGGAAATCTGTTTGTTGCGGTTTGTGAAGATAACTGCGGGAAACATTTAACGGTGGCGTATCTCGAATCGCAATTGACTTATATGAAAAGTTTTGATTTGCTAATCATTGATACCAACCTAGAAACTGACGTGATTCAGTGGCTCATTCACTTTGCCAATGTCAATCAGAAGTTACTGATTATTGAACCTGTTTCGGTGACCAAAGCCCGAAAACTCTCAGCAATAGATCTGACCGGTGTTTATATGATTACACCCAATGAAGAAGAGCTTGAAGCGCTCGGAGGTGGCGTTGAAGCTTCTCAAGAGGAACAAATTGCCGCTTTATTGCGACGAGGCGTCACCCATTTGTGGCTTCGACAAGGTGCTCACGGTTCTACTTTATTCACCAATACAAGTCATTTTAGTTTGGGCGTGCCCACGATTACTATTGCAGATACTACGGGTGCTGGCGATGCCGCTTTGGCTGGTTGGGTATTTGGATTTCTGAACCAAGCAGATTCATCGACTTGCTTGCAATTGGGACACAGTTTGGCCTTACATATTTTACAACAAAAAGGCGCAGTCGATCCGAAGCTTGATACTGCTACGCTCCAACATTTAAAGAAAAAATATTATCATGATAAATAACCCATTTTTACTTATTTCCCCTGAAGTGCAACAGGCCTTAGACCAGGGTCTGCCTATCGTAGCTTTAGAATCGACGATTATTTCACACGGCATGCCATGGCCTAAAAATGCCGTAACCGCCAAAGAAGTAGAAGCGGTCGTGCGTCAACATGGTGCGGTTCCTGCTACGATTGCGATCAAAGACGGGAAGTGCTTGATTGGTTTGACGGAGGCAGATATTGATTTCTTTGCCCAAAATCGTGACGTATGGAAAGTGAGCCTGCGCGACATGCCGTATGTACTTGCGCAAGGTTTGCCGGGAGCTACGACAGTTGCGGCCACGATGCGTATTGCTTCGATGGCAGGCATCAAAATTTTCGCGACTGGAGGAATTGGTGGTGTGCATCGTGGTGCAGAAACTACGATGGATATTTCTGCAGATTTAACGGAGATGGCCACTACTGATGTCGCTATTGTAGCTGCAGGAGTAAAATCGATATTAGATATTGGATTGACGTTGGAGTATATGGAAACAATGGGCATACCCGTAGTGACGTATGGGCAGGATGAGTTCCCTAGTTTTTATTCGTCGAAAAGTGGTTTTCTGTCGCCTTTAAGATTAGATACGCCCAATCAGTTTGCCGAATTGCTGCAAGCCAAATGGAGTATTGGACTAAAAGGCTCTGTATTAATTGCGAATCCAGTTCCTGCCGAATATGAAATGAATCCCGCTGAAATAGAAATAAAAATTCTAGAAGCCTTAGATCAGGCGAAGCGGCAAGGTATAAACGGAAAGGCAGTTACGCCATTTTTATTGCAATATATCGCCAATCATACCGAGGGAGAAAGTTTAGCAACCAACATCGCTTTGGTGAAAAACAATGCGAAAGTAGCGGCCAGTATTGCTGTTGCGATACAAGGTTAAGAGCGGCCAGTTTTATTTAATTTAATTAGTTTATTATGACTTTATACGATCAGTTTAAGAGAGATGGTTATTTGATTCTGGAAGGTTTTCATACTGCGGATCAATGCGATGCCGTCATGGAAAGGGGAGAAGCACTTGCTAACAGTTTTGATTTTGACGGCCATCCGTCTGTTTTTCAAACTAATGAACAAACGCGAACTTCCGACGATTATTTTTTGAATTCGGGAGATAATATTTCGTACTTTTTTGAGAAAGATGCCTTTGATGAGCACGGTAAATTGAAGCAAGATCTTTTTCATTCTTTGAATAAAATTGGACATGCTTTACACGATCTTGATCCTGTTTTTGAAGCTTTTTCACGTTCACCGCAACTCAAGAAATTGTCTTCAGATTTGGGACTTGATTCTTCGGTAATCATTCAAAGTATGCTCATTTTAAAACACGCTAAAATTGGTGGTGTGGTGGATGTACATCAAGATGCCACGTTTTTATATACCGAACCCAAATCGTGTATTGGTTTTTGGTTTGCCTTAGAAGATGCGACGATAGAGAATGGCTGTTTGTGGGCCAAACCAGGCGGTCACAACACTAGTTTGCGATCTTGGTTTAAAAGAAAACCTTCGGGTGGAACGGAAATGCATGTTTTTGACGAAGCGCCGCTTTCGATGGAAGACATGATTCCACTGGAAGTAAAAAAAGGCACTTGCATCGTTTTGGATGGATTGTTGCCGCATTATAGTTTACCCAACACCAGCGGGAAATCTCGTCAGGCTTATGCGATACACACCATTGACCGCAACGCAAAATACCCAGAAGAAAACTGGTTGCATCGTGATATGACTACATTAAAGGGATTTTAAAAACAGCTATGGACATTAAATACTCCTTTACGTATTGGGGCTCCGATCATTTATCGCCGACACAATTTATTCAAGACATTCATGCTGCTGGTTTTGACGGCGCGGAATTATTTCTAACGCCAACCGATGGGACCTCGAAGGAGTTTATGGTTGCCATTGATGCGATTAGAAAAGAAAATCCCGACTTTTATTTTATCACTTTACAACTTCCTTTTCCACAGCAAGAGACCGCAGCAGCGCATATTCAAGTGATGGAGGAGAACTATCGAAAATTGGCGGATTTACAGCCGTTATTTATCAATTCGCACACGGGTAGAGATTATTTTTCCTTTGATGATAACTGTCGGATTATTGACGCTGCATTGAATTTTTCAGTAAAAAACGGCGTGCGAATACTTCACGAAACCCATCGTGGACGCTTCTCCTTTCACACAGCAACGTTGCTTCCCTATCTCAAAAAATTTCCCGAAATAGAACTTGTCGGTGATTTTTCTCATTTCTGTACTGTTTCGGAAAGTATGCTTGCGGACCAAAAGGAAATACTGCAGCAAATTGTGCCTCATGTGGCGCATATTCATGCTCGTGTAGGCTATGAGCAAGGTCCACAAGTCAATGACCCTCAAGCGCCCGAGTGGCAAGGACATTTGCAACAATTTGCGAGTTGGTGGCAGCAAATCATTGACGCTAGAAAATTGGGTGGGCAATCTTTATTTACTATTACACCTGAATTTGGACCTGCGCCTTATATGCCGACGGCGCCGTATTCGCGGCGAGCGCTGAGTAATCAGTGGGATAATAATGTGTTTATTAGGGAGTATTTGCGGAGATTATTGCGGTAGCGTTCTTAGCTTCTGCACAAATATCACTGACGCTGCTAAAAACAAAAATGAGAACATTTTTCGGGATTAATTGCATTGTTCAAACGTATGGAGTAAGGACGAGTAGCGGCTCATCTGGCTAAAATACCTGGATGGAATTTGCTGTCTTTTGCAAAGACAGACGTCTGAAAACAAAAAAAATCCATTCAAGTGAACTTGATGGATTTTGTCATTTACAGTCGCAATCAAATTGCGAGTGATGTGTAGCAGAGGGGAGTTGTCTCGAACTATTTTGAGTCTGATTTACGCCTTTTATTGCGTTTGAAAAAGGTGGAATAGTTAGTTTAAGTGGTAAAAAAAGGGAAGTGATTTTTATCTACAACAAAGTAAATGCGTTTTGTTACCATTTTTTTTTATCACGAATTACTTCGTATCGTCGACTTTTTGATTTGGCTAACAGAATTTCAAGATTTGCTTTACTAAATCCAAATAGCGGTAAACATTTTTGTCAGTTCTAGAAGAACCTATAAGAAGTAATACCCCTATAAATTATCGA
>CANHEA010000079.1 GCA_947459635.1 Flavobacteriaceae bacterium
CACCCGCTTTCATACCAAACGCCAATCGATGTTCCCCACCCAAATTCAAAGTATAAGAGAAATCTCCATAGACATTGTTTTCTTCAACTGGGCCGATCTTATCTGATATGACCGACAAACCAACGCCGACATTTTTCCCAACTGGCATCGAGCCCGCAAGTGAGAATGTTGCCGGAGCACCTTCAACATCTACCCATTGTTTGCGGTAGAGCAATCCGAAGGATAAATTCTCTTTTGAACCAGCATAGGCAGGATTAATGACGTTCATATTATACATGTATTGTGTATAATGAGGGTCTTGTTGCGCTATACTCTTACTGATAAACAGCAAGGAAAACAAAACTAGTAAATTGAATTTTTTCATAATATAGAAAATTAGGTAGAAGTAAGTTCTTTAGTATTCTTTGTTGATATAAACCCAACCAGTTTTTGTCGCACCAGTCTCAAAATTGATTACATAATAATAAGTTCCGTCAGGCAATTCATTACCGTCATTTGTTCTGCCGTTCCATTCTTTCCGGTAGTCCTTTTTGGCGTATACTTCAGTCCCATAACGATTGAAAATCTGAAGTTCTTTAACGTCTAAATTACTCAAATCAAAAAAGTCATTGAAGGTATCATCATTTGGCGAGATTCCTTTTGGTATTTTGCAGTAAACACTTGGCACAATTACCGTTTGCTCACTGCTGCAACCATTGATTTCTTTCACAACCTTGTATGTGCCTTTGGTGGTAATAATTACCGACGAATTGTTGCCAATAACTTCATTCTGATCGTTATACCAAGTGAAGTTACTATTTTCTTTGATTTCAAATAGTGTTACACTAAGGACAAAATTCTCGCCGTCACACCCAGCGTTTATAGTAAATGTTGGTACTTCAATAATTGTAACTGTTAATATAAATGGAGTAGCGCACAAATTATTATTTGGCGTGAAGGTGTAGACATTGGTTCCTGCAAGGGAATAATTAATGGCAAAAGGACTCCAGCTACCTTCAATACCGTTATTGGAAACTGTAGGCAGTGGTGCAGGTGGTCCCTCAGATAAAGGTTGAAAGCAAGCAGTTAACGAATCCCCAAAATCAAAAATTGGGGTTGCATTGTCATTGACGATAATTGTCATCGTCGTATTTGAGGCACATTGATTCGAATTTGATGTAAAAGTATATGTGCTTGTGGCTGTACTATTTATAGGAGGAAGCCAGCTGCCGCTCACATTGTTATTTGAAATAGTTGGCAGTGGTGATAGTGTTTCACCAATACAAATCGGTTCTACTTGCACAAATTCCGGATTTACATTGGGCAAAATTGTTACAGACAAAGTAAAGGAAACGCCGCATTGATTCGAATCAGGCGTAAATATGTAGCCTGTCGTTCCAAGTAATTGGGTGTTAATTCCAACCGAGCTCCAAGTTCCTGTTATAGCATTAGTTGAAATTGTAGGTAGAGGCGCATCAATAGGTGCTCCGTAGCAATAAGTTTCTGCTGAACCAAATGCAAAAGTAGGAACTGTATTCGATCCATTGACGGCTATTTGCAGTGTTGCTGTTGTTGCACATTGATTTGGATTAGGTGTGAAAGTATATAATGTTGTTGTTGTATTATTGAGTGGTGGGGCCCATGTTCCAGTAATGCCATTAAGGGAAGTAGTTGGCAATGGATTCAGAATTCCTCCTGAACAGATAGAAGCGACGGGATCAAAAGTTGGCGTTGTAGAATTATTGACAGTAACAGTAACTGACTTTGAAAGATTACATACTACAGGTGCACCAACAAAAGAGAGATCATCAATAGCAAAATCGTTTCCGTTTGCTGCTGTTTCTCGATCATAAATACAGATTTGTGCCGTTGTATTCGTTCCAGAATTCCAAATATATTGACGGGGCACCCAACTGCACGTTGTAGATGGAGCTAAGGCACTACCAATACTGACGCCATTAATTACAATATCGATATTTGCCGGGCTAGGCATGGCAAGCGTTTGAACAAAATACTTGAAAGTATAATCCTGATTCGGACTGACGGAAATGGTTTGACACCACACTTTGTCATTTCCGCCATTAATGTTAGAACCATCAACAACCATCATTTTTCCTGAACCTGAAGTATGATCAAGACAACTTGAAAATCCAATTTCCCATGAATTTGAATTGGTTGCTATCCCATAAGCTCTCTGTAGATTACTGCTATTACTTGGATAATAAACGTAGTTGGTTTGAAATCCAACGTTTCCTGCACTAAAATTTCCATTAAAAATCAAATTGTTATTGGTGTTCGTGCTCGTGGAAGTTACTGTATATGTTGTGGTTTGAGTTGGTGATACTGTCGGATTTGCACTAGTCGTGTCAACCAACGAACTATCCGTGGGCACTGCTGTCCAATTGTATCCCGACGAACTTCCGCTAACCGAAAGTGTTGTACTTGCACCAGCGCAAGTCGTCACTGGAGCACTCACAGTCAAATCTTGCGGATCCGTGAGTACAATGTTGTTGATTGTAATCTCACCGTCTGCGGCTTCAAGAATTTTCAAAGAATAGGTTCCAGCTCCTAGACCAAGAAACACGCCAGTTGCATTATTAATTGGAGAAGGAAAATCTAAAAAATAAACATAAGGCAAGTTGGCACCTGCACCGTAAGCAATGATGTAGCCGTCGTTTGCTCCTGGGCAAGAGGGATTTACTGCAGAATAGGTGAGGGTTAGAGGTTGCGGTGGACCGTATAATTCAAAATCATCAACCGCAAAATCATTTCCTACTGCATTGGTATTATTATCCCATAATTCAAAATTGACGCAACTATTGGTTGGTGTAAATGTATATTTTACTTGTTGCCAACCTGCATCAGGCAAAGGAGCGAGCGCAAAACCAGCGATTAGCGTAACATTTGAGGCGTTATTAAATTGATAGCCAATATTCGCTCTTGTATTATTATTGGTCACTTCGATAGAAACAGATTTGATCCAATAACTAAAAGTGTAGGTAGCTCCAACAGTTAAACCACAAATTCCGCCTCCGTTGCTTCCCGCCCTCCAAAATCGTTGTGAACCACCTGTTGTAGTTGCATCTACGACCAACATATTTCCGGTTCCACTGGTATGGTCTCCTCCAGAAATAAAGAAATTTGTATTCATCGGTTGTGGGTTTGTAGTGACCGCGTAGTTTCCGGGAGAAGTTGAACCAGAAAAAGGTTGTGAAATGGCGTTATAAAAACCACTGTTTATATTAAAACCGACACCATTACCACCACTTTCGAAATCTCCGTTAGTTAACAAATTTTGTCCAGAAATAGATATGATATGTGCTAGTGCTGCACAAATAACAAATAAGTACCTTTTTTTCATATGGAATTAATTTAAAATAGTAATTGTAAGGTAAGAGATTACCAAATATAATTTAAAAAGTGCAAAATTACGATAGAGATTTTTTACAAAGAAATCTCCGATTTTATTAATTACGCTTCTTGATAATATTTTTCAATACGGCTTTATCAGAATAATTAATTACTTCTAATACAATCAATTGATTTTTTACTGTTTTGCCTTCAATGATATATCGTTTGCCACTTCCGACTTTTACATTGCTTTGGTCCCAATCGACATCGCCGTAGGTAAGTGAATTTTTAATGTCTGTGGAGTCAATCCAGCCTTGTTCGAGGATACGTGATGCTTCATCAGAATAGGCAAAAGGCTTATTTCTGAGGTCATTCAATACGCGAGCATTCGGAAAGTAGTTGCAACGCGTGTCTTTTCCTATAAACATTGCTGTAACGAAGAATAATCCTAGGGTAAATCCAATTAAATAATAAGCAAAACGATAGCGTAATCTCATGTTCTTTCTTTTTTCGCAAATGTAAAGTAAAGTTGCTTTAAAATACAATTAAATTGATATCGCTATCTGGCAGGTCAAACCAATCTCCAATGGCTTTGTTCGTTAATATTCCATGATATAAATACACCCCGTTTTTTAAACCTTTATTACATCTAATGGCGCTTTCAATACCACCATCTTCAGCAATTTGAAGTAAGTAAGGTGTAATAATATTGCTGATCGACAAAGAAGCCGTTTTAGAATATCTTGAAGGAATATTTGGAACACAATAATGCACCACATTATGTTTGATGAAAGTCGGTTTCTCATGTGTCGTGATTTCAGAAGTTTCGAAACAACCTCCAGTGTCGATACTCACATCGACGATGACCGCTCCTTTTTTCATGTGTTCTACCATTGTCTCCGTAACAACTACAGGGCAACGGTCTTTGCCGCGCATGGCACCAATCGCCACATCACAACGACGAAGTGCTTTCAGAAGCGCTTTTGGTTGAATAGTTGAAGTAAAAATACGTTGATTCAAATTGTTTTGTAAGCGACGTAATTTAGTAATCGAATTGTCGAATACTTTTACGTTGGCACCCATGCCTAACGCCGTTTTTGCGGCAAATTCACCCACTGTTCCAGCACCTAAAATAACAACATCAGTTGGAGGAACACCTGTGATATTTCCAAAAAGTAGTCCTTTGCCGAATTGGTTGTTTATCATTAGTTCCGCGGCTACCAAAATAGAGGCAGTTCCGGCAATTTCGCTCAAGGACTTAACCGCTGGATACGAACCGTCTTCGTCTTTGATATATTCGAATGCTAAGGCTGTAATTTTCTTTTTGGCTAAAGCTTCAAAGTATTCTTTCTTACGTGTTTTTAATTGAATCGCAGAAATTACAATTGTTTGTGCATTAACCAATTTGATTTCTGCCATTGTAAGTGGTTCCACTTTGAGAAGCATAGGGCAACTTAGTACTTTTGCGGTATCACTAGTAATTTCAGCACCTGCATCACTGTACTCTTTATCAGTATAGCTAGCACTAAGTCCAGCGCCACTTTCCATCATGACACGATGTCCATGCGATGTTAGCGAATTTACAGCGTCTGGTGTCAAACAAATTCTGCGTTCCTGGTAACTAGTTTCTTTTGGTATTCCAATGAAGAGTTCGCTTTTATGTCTTGCAATTTCAAGTTTTTCTTCTTGCGGAAGCAATTGCTGTTTGGTAAATGGAGTCAATCCCATAATGCTACATTACTATTTTCGGTCTAAGTTATGAAAAAGGTATTAAGTAGCCAACTTTTAAGTTCGAGATCCCGATATTAATGTGAAAATTTATAATAATTCTAATTCTCTTTCGTCTTTTGAAATGGCTTTAATTCTAACGACACTGTGTTCATTTGGAATCAATGTAGGTATTTTCTCGGCCCACTCTATAAAGCACCAATGACCGGAATAAAGATACTCCTCGATGCCCATATCATAAGCTTCAGATTCACTTTTTAACCGATATACATCAAAGTGAAATATCGAAATATCGTCCTCTGTTTGATATTCATTTACCAGCGAAAACGTCGGACTGCTTGTGGCATCTGATACGCCAAGTGATTTTGCTAAAGCTTTGATTAAGGTAGTTTTACCTGCTCCCATTTCACCATAAAAAAGAATTACTTTCTTAGGATTTTGTGCCAGAATCATTTTGGAAACTGCGCTTATTTCATCAAGAGAAAAAACAATTTTCAAAGTTATTATTTTGGGTTAAAGATCATAAATGGAATGATCATTTCCTCCAATGAAATACCACCATGTTGATAGGTATTTCTGTAATAGCTTACGTAGTGATTATAGTTGTTAACGTACGCTAGGAAATAATCATTTTTGGCAAAGATATAAGAACTACTCATGTTGATCGCAGGCAAACCAATTTTTTTTGGGTCTTTAACAGCATATACATCACGCTCTTCGTAGGTTAAACTTCTCCCCGTTTTATATCGCAAGTTTAGACTCGTATTCTTGTCGCCAATGACTTTCGAAGGATTCTTCACATTGATAGTCCCGTGATCTGTTGTGATAATCAATTTGAAACCCATTTTTTGTGCTTGCTGAATAATTTCAAGCAGTGGAGAGTTTTTAAACCAACTCAAGGTCAGTGATCGATAGGCTTTATCATCAGATGCCAATTCTTTAACAACATCCATTTCTGTCTTTGCATGGGAAAGCATGTCAACAAAATTATAGACTACAGTAACTAATTGGTTGTCTTTTAGTGCTTTAAAGTTATCTGCTAATTTCTTACCATTCGTTAAATTGGTAATCTTGAAATACTCTTGTTTGATATTTAAACCCAATCGTTTTAAATGCGCTTCTAAGAATTCGGCTTCGTACAAGTTTTTTCCGCCATCTTCGACGTCATTTTTCCAATATTGGGGATATTGTTTTTCCATTTCAAGTGGCGTCAATCCAGAGAAGATGGCATTTCGTGCATATTGCGTTGCCGTTGGAAGAATTGCATAATAAGGAACTTCCTTTTCTAATTTATAGTGATTAGCAACTACATTTTCAATCACTTTCCATTGGTCGTATCGTAAATTATCAATGACCACAAACAAAATAGATTTGTCTTTTTTGGTCAATTCTGGAACTACTAATTCTCTAAATAATTGATGGGATAGAATTGGTGTATCCACTTTTTGTTCAATTCCGCCTTTGCGAGTTGGAGCGTCAAACCAACTTTCATAATTTCTTTCGATAAATTTACCAAACTGTGCATTCGCTTCTACTTTTTGAGACTCCAAGATTTCTACCATGCTCTGATCCTGAATGTTTTCTAGCTCTAATTCCCAAAAAAGCAATTTTTTGTAGCAATCAATCCACTCTTCATAGGTGTTTACCATCGCCATGTCCATGGCAATTTTGCGAAATTCTTTTTGGTAATCTAAGGTTGTTTTCTGAGAAATCAAACGAGAATGATCCAAGTTTTTCTTAATACTGAGTAGAATTTGATTCGGATTGACCGGCTTAATCAAATAATCAGCAATTTTAGAACCGATAGCCTCTTCCATGATGTATTCTTCTTCACTCTTTGTAATCATGATTACAGGAGTCGAGGATTTTTTTTCTTTGAGTTCCGAAAGTGTTTCTAAACCGCTCATTCCAGGCATGTTTTCATCTAGAAAAACAATATCAAAATTACCTTCTTCAAAAATGTCGATGGCATCTCGACCGTTATTGCAAGTTGTGACATCGTAGTCTTTCTTTTCTAAAAAAAGTATGTGTGGCTTTAAGAGATCAATTTCATCGTCAACCCAAAGTATTTTGATTTTTTCCATATGTGTTTTTATTTGTAAGGCAAGGGCAATTTAGTATTTAAAAAACGACGAGTTCTTAATTTTATTGTAAATAATTACTGTCTTCTACATATTTTTCGGCAGGAAAGATTTATTATTTCAAATTATTTTTAGGTCGACATTTTTCTTTGAATTTCACTAGATTGTTTACATTTGTTTCAACGATTTAAAGCAAGTTCAATTTATGGATGTAGTATCGCGCTATTTTGATGAAGAAAAAAAGGAAAGTACATTGTTCCTTTTTATTGGTTTACTAACTATTGCAATTTCAATTTTTTATTTGACCGTCAAAAAGGAACCTTTTTTTAATGGCATTTCTTATGCTTTTATTGCTATTGGATTGGTGCAGTTAGTCGTTGGACTAACAATTTATATGAGATCGGACATGGACACAGTGCGTGTTAATCACTTCGTCGAAAGAGAAAAAATGAATATCAAAAATTTTGAGATTCCACGGATGGAAGTGGTGATGAAGAATTTTGTAATCTATCGATGGGTCGAAATTGCGCTTATCATTGTTGGAATACTATTTATTTTTCTATTTGGTCAAAAATCTTTGGGTCGTGGACTAGGAATTGGATTGGCGTTACAATCCTCCATAATGCTTATTTTAGATTACTTTGCAGAGAAAAGAGGAAAAGAGTACCTTTCTTTTTTGACTTCTTTGTCGTCAGTTGATAATAACGTTTCAAATTAATAAAACATACCCTTTTTATGAGAACAAAATTACTTTTTTTCATCGCATTCATTTGCATCCAAATGCATGGTCAAGCCACCTACAATTCCAATCAATTTGCTTCAGTTGGAGATATTTTTTATTTAACTTCAGCCACTAATCTGGCATTGGATTACGAAACTACAGGTACTAATCACGCTTGGGATTTTTCTTCGTTAGTTGGAACTTCACAGAGTCAACTTCAGTTTAAAAATCCTACTACTACGGGTTTTCTTTGGTTGTTTATTTATAATTCAAATAACACCAATATAGCGGCAACTAACAATGATCCACAGACGTTGAATCTTCCTGGACAATTGGTCGAAGTAACCAATTCCCATAATTTCTATAAAAAATCGACGACAGATTTCAGACAAACGGGAAGTGCATCAAACGTCAATTACAATGGAACGCAATTGCCACTGACAAATCAGTATACAGACGCTGATATCATTTATCGTTTTCCAATTCAATATGGAAATACAGATACAGACAATTCTTCCTACACCATCAATATTCCAACTTTATTGTACCAAGAAAATACCCTTGAGCGCACCAATGAAGTGGATGGTTGGGGAAGTTTAAGTACACCTTATGGCAATTACTCCAATGTTTTAAGAATGAAAACGAATTTAATTTCGAATGATTCTATAGCCTTGTTAGGAACAGGATTGCCAAGAACTATCAGAACAACTAGAGAATTTAAATGGTTTGATACCACACAAAAAATCCCTGTTCTAAAGGTAACGCAAAGTGATGCGACTGGAAGTTGGGTTACGACTAACGTTGAGTATTTAGATGCGCAGCGGGATTTTCAGACGATTGCTTTGTTTTCGTATGCACCTCAAAACCCAGCCGCGGGTGACACGGTTTATTTTCAAAATTTAAGTACAAATGCAACGACTTTTTCGTGGGATTTTGGTGATCCTTCAAGTGGCGCGTTAAACACGAGTTCAGACGAATTTCCGACACACGATTTTGCGGCAGATGGTGTATATACGGTTCAATTGACCGCTAGCAATGGGACTTTTTCGCAAACTTATAGTTTAGATATTGTTGTAGGAAGTCTAGGTACTTCGCAATTCAATTTGAATGCAACTACAGCGGTATTTCCAAATCCATTTTCATCCAAATTTAAAGTCAATAAGCCTTTATTTGATGCACAATATACTTTGACATCTATCAACGGGCGCACTATTTTTGCTGGAAAAGATATCGAAAACAAAGATTTTAGTGACTTGCCTGCAGGTTTATATATCTTAACCGCTTCGAATGATAATGAAGTAACACAGTACAAATTGATCAAACAATAATATTCTTTTTGGCTTCTTGAATACTTAAATTTCGAAACAATGTGGTGGCACTATTTACTCGTCTTTGTTGGAGCTTTCCTTTTTGATGTAGTGCCATTTCCGTCGCCCCCGGCGTTTACTATCATGGTGTTTTTACAAATCATGTTTGATCTAAACATTTGGTTGGTAATTTTTACTGGAGTTACGGGTTCCATATTGGGAAGATATGTGTTGACTTTGTATATTCCGAAAATTGCAGGGAAAATATTTAATCCGGCAAAAAATGAGGATGTACAATACTTAGGTAAAATCTTAAAAGAAAAAGGATGGAAAAGTCAATTGGTGATTATTGCTTATTCGCTATTGCCATTGCCAACGACGCCACTTTTTGTTGCAGCTGGAATGGCTAAAATTCGGCCGTTCTATATCATTCCTGCTTTTTTTGTTGGAAAGTTTACGAGTGATACCGTTTTAGTTTATTTTGGAAAATACGGAACGCAAAGTGCTGAGGATATGCTGCATGGTGTAGTTCATTGGCAATCTGTGTTAAGCGTCGCATTTGGGATAATGCTATTGTCCGCTTTGCTTTTTATAGACTGGCGCTCGCTTATTCAAACCAAAAAGTTCAAATTAAATTTTAAGATTTGGAAGTAGATGTTTGATTGAGAGTAATAATTTGGAACTTCAATATGCTTTTACATCTAGATTTACCTTATTTATTTTGCACATTCCTAATTCCATTGTAACAAAAATAGTTTTTAAAGACTGATGTAGTCAAATTAAAATCATTCAATCATGAAAAGAACAACTTTAAAAGTCTTATTTGTAATGACTTTTTTTATTCAAATTATCGCTGCTCAGACGCAGCAAGCTCCAATTGTTTCCAAATATGATTATCACGATGCGTTTGCACCTAGCTTTTATACCAAAAACGGGACAGAAACACGTTCTGCAAGTGGTCAACCTGGTCCAAAGTATTGGCAAAACCGCGCCGATTATCAATTGACAGCACAACTTAACGAATCGACCAACGAAATAGTTGGGTCTGAGATTCTGAATTATACCAATAATAGCCCAGATGCATTATCATTTTTGTGGATGCATCTAGACCAAAATGCTTTTAAAGCCGATTCTCGTGGTAACGCCATCATTGGTTTGAGTGGAAGTAGAGGCGGAGCAAAAGGAGAAAGAGTTGATGGTGGATTTAACATAAAGTCCGTATCGATGTTGTCTACGATTAACGGAAAGACCTTGGAGAAAGACCTTCAGTTTACGATTGTTGACACTCGAATGCAAATTCAATTGCCGCAAGAGTTGAAAGCGAATGGCGCTGCGGCCAAGATTAAAATTACCTTTTCTTACATCTCACCAAAATATGGTTCTGATCGAACAGGCGTTTTAGATACCAAGAATGGAAAAATATTTACCATCGCGCAATGGTATCCAAGAATGTGTGTGTATGATGATGTTCGCGGTTGGAATACCAATCCATATATTGGCGCGGAATTCTATTTAGAATATGGCGACTTTGATGTAGCCATTACCGCTCCAGCAAATCATATCGTTGTTTGTTCAGGAGAATTACTCAATCCAGCTGACGTTTATACCACTGAACAACAGAAACGTTGGAGTCAAGCCAAACAAAGCGATCAAACCGTAATGATTAGAACTGCAGAAGAAGTGACGAATCCAAGTTCACGCCCAGTTGTGAAATCTGCACTAACCTGGAAATTTAAAATTAAAAATGCGCGAGATGTCTCTTGGGCATCTTCTTCATCCTTCATCATTGATGCTGCAAAAATTAATTTGCCTAGCGGAAAGAAATCACTTGCTATCTCTGCATATCCAGTAGAAAGTAACGGAGACAAAGCATGGAGTAGAAGTACAGAATATACTAAGACGTCCATTGAAAACTATTCAAAAAGATGGTTTGAATTTCCTTATCCAGCAGCTACTAACGTGGCAGGAAACGAAGGTGGAATGGAGTATCCAGGTATCGTATTTTGCGAATGGACTGCCAAAGGGGAAGGCTTATGGGGCGTGACAGATCACGAATTTGGACACAGTTGGTTTCCAATGATAGTTGGTTCTAACGAGAGAATTTTTGCCTGGATGGATGAAGGATTTAATACTTTCATCAATTCGTTAAGTTCTCAAGATTTCAATAAAGGAGAATATAAAGCGCAAAAAGAAAACATGAATCAAAGTGGTGTTTTTCTCACGGATCCAAAATTAGAAACGATGATGAGTACTCCTGATAATATGAAAGAAGAAAGTATCGGTTTGTTGTGCTATTATAAGCCAGGAACAGGATTAACGATGTTGCGTGAACAAATTCTAGGAGAAAAGAGATTCGATTATGCATTTAGAACTTACATTGCTAGATGGGCCTTTAAACATCCAACACCAGACGATTTTTTTAGAACTATGGAAAATGCTGGAGGTGAAGATTTGAATTGGTTTTGGAGAGGATGGTTTCAAAATAATTGGCGTTTAGATCAAGGCATCCGTAAAGTAAAATACACGAAAAACGACCCAACTAAAGGTGCCGTAGTAACCCTTGATAACTTAGAGAAAATGGCAATGCCTGTGGTGATGGAATTTAAAACAAAAAGCGGCAAAGTTTCAAGAACAACACTTCCTGTAGAAGTATGGATGCGCAACGCTTCGTGGACATTCAAGCCTGGTATTTTTGAAGAGATTGAATCAATCACGATTGATCCTGACCACTCATTTCCAGATTACAATCCCGCCAATAATACATGGACTGCAGGTAAAAGTGATTTGGAGCAAGATGTAATTCTAGATCCTTATTTAGGTACATTTTCGAGCAAGCAAATTCCAATTAAGCTCACATTTACAGAAGAAAATGATGCTTTGGTAGGAACTGCTACGGGACAAGGACCTATTACATTAGAACCAATTGGTAAAGATCGTTTTGCTTATGCGGCGTACGGAATCGAACTACAATTCAATGAAGCGAAAACAGAAGTGAC
>CANHEA010000080.1 GCA_947459635.1 Flavobacteriaceae bacterium
ACCAAAAGGATTCGGTGTTATTGTTCGTACAGTAGCCGAAGGCAAAAAAACAGCCGAAATAGAAAAAGACTTGCAGAACCTGCTCAGCAGATGGACTGCAATGTGTAAAAAATTACCAACTGCTCATCATCCGTCGAAAGTATTAGGAGAACTCAACAGAGCTTCTTCGATTCTAAGAGACGTATTCAACGATACCTTTAGCGGTATTTATATAGATGATGAAGAGTTGTTCCAAGAAACTAAGGATTACGTGGAAGAAATTGCACCATCCAAACAATCAATTGTAAAGTTTTATCAATCTAAAGACACTCCTATTTTCGAGAAATATAACATAGAGAGACAAATCAAAACTTCCTTCGGAAAAACCGTATCTATGAGCAAAGGTGCTTACCTTATCATCGAACATACTGAAGCCTTACACGTCATCGACGTCAACAGCGGAAATCGTTCGAACAAAGCATCTAACCAAGAAGACACCGCCATGGAAGTTAACATGATTGCCGCTGCAGAAATCGCCAGACAATTGCGTTTGAGAGATATGGGCGGAATCATCGTAGTCGATTTTATCGATATGCAAGATCCCGAAAACAGAAAAGTGTTGTTCGACTTCCTAAGAGAAGAAATGAGCGATGATAAAGCCAAACACAAGATCTTACCACCGAGTAAATTTGGGCTAGTCCAGATTACCAGACAACGCGTAAGACCAGAAGTCAATATCAAAACCAGAGAAGAAGATCCCAACAATGAAAACGGCGAAATAGAAGCGCCAATACAAATCATTGATAAAATCAGTTTCGATCTCGAAAGAATACTAAAAACCCACAAAAAAGTAGTACTTAATGTACACCCGTTTGTGGCTGCTTACCTCAGTAAAGGTTTTCCATCATTACGTTCGAAATGGTTTTTCGAACATAAGAAATGGGTGAAAATCATACCACGTGACGCTTACACGTACTTAGAATATCACTTCTATGACAATTCTGGAAAAGAAATCGTAGAATAAATTCAAAACAAAAACCGCCTTTCGAAAGACTGGCGGTTTTTTATTAGAAGCTAATCCAGCTTTGCGCTCCAATCTTTATTGTTTTAAAGAAAAACAATAAAGGATTTCTGCTGCAATCTGGGCTAGGGCAATCGCATTCTTTTAGCATTTCATCCCCAACTTTGCGTCTTTGCGAGCTAATTCTTTCTTCTCTCCGCAAAAAACCGCAACATCAAATCGCGTGATTCCTCTGCCAACACGCCCGAAACGACTTCGGTCTTCGGATGCAATTGCGTTCCCATGGTCAAAAAACCTCGATTTTCATCAGAAGCACCATACACAATTTTTGAAATCTGACTCCAATATAACGCGCCGGCACACATCTGACAGGGTTCTAAAGTCACATAAAGTGTGCAACCTTTCAAATATTTTCCACCCAAAAAATTAGCCGCCGCCGTAATCGATTGCATTTCTGCATGAGCAGTAACATCATGCAAAATCTCTGTCAAATTATGCGAAGACGCAATCACACGATTGTCAATAACAATCACTGCTCCTACTGGTATTTCGCCTTTTTCAAACGCCAATTCCGCCTCTTGCAAAGCTTTTTTCATAAAGTACGCGTCGGTGAAAATGTTTTCCATGAGACAAAAATAGGAATTCAATTTGTTACCTTTGCCTTATGGCAGAAAATTTACTTTCACAGATTCAAAATCCCGCTGATTTACGTCGATTGACGGAATCGCAATTGCCGCAATTAGCCCAAGAATTACGAGATTTTATCATCAACATTGTCGCCACAAAGGAAGGTCATTTGGGCGCCAGTCTCGGAGTGGTTGAACTCACCATCGCTTTACATTTTGTCTTTAACACACCCGACGATTTATTAGTTTGGGATGTCGGACATCAGGCATACGGGCATAAAATCCTGACCGAAAGAAAAGATCAATTTCACACCAATCGGCAACTCGGTGGCATTTCCGGTTTCCCAAAACGAAGCGAGAGCAATTACGATACATTTGGCGTTGGCCATTCGTCAACTTCTATATCAGCAGCGCTCGGAATGGCATTAGCATCCAATTTAAAAGGCGATTTCGAAAAACAACATATTGCGGTTATCGGAGACGCTTCAATCGCTTCAGGAATGGCATTTGAAGGTTTGAATCATGCTGGCGTTACCGACGCTAACTTATTGGTTATACTGAACGACAATGCCATCGGAATTGATCCGAGTGTCGGCGCCCTAAAGAACTATTTCACCGCAGTCAAAGAAGGAAAAAATCCTAAGGAAAACAATATGATCAAGTCGCTCAACTTTGATTATTCTGGCCCTATTGACGGTCATGATGTTTTTGCCTTAGTCAAAGAATTGAAGCGTTTACAAAAAATAAAAGGCCCGAAGTTTTTACATATTATCACCACCAAAGGAAAAGGATTACAGCAAGCAGAAGACAATCAAGTAGTTTATCATGCGCCAGGAAAATTTGATGCGCTGACCGGCAATATTCTTCCCAAATCCGAAGCTCATTTACCTCCAAAATACCAAGATGTTTTTGGACTCACCTTAGTAGAATTGGCGAGGAAAAACGAGAAAATTATTGGAATTACACCTGCCATGCCGACTGGCAGTTCATTAAAATATATGATGGACGAATTTCCAAGTCGCGCACTTGATGTCGGCATCGCAGAACAACATGCTGTAACTTTATCAGCAGGAATGGCGACGCAAGGAATGGTTGTCTTTTGTAATATCTATTCGACTTTTTTGCAGCGCGCCTATGATCAAATTATTCACGATGTGGCCATACAAAATTTACCGGTTATTTTTTGTTTAGACCGGGCAGGTTTGGTTGGAGAAGATGGCGCGACGCATCATGGTGTTTTTGATTTGGCTTATTTGCGTTGCATTCCAAATCTGATGATTTATGCGCCGTTAAACGAAATAGCATTGCGAAACATCCTATATACCGCACAATTGGGATTAAAACACCCTATTGCTATTCGCTATCCGCGAGGACGTGGCGTTACTGTTGACTGGCAACAGCCTTTCCAAGAGCTTACTATTGGCAAAGCACAGTGCCTCAAAGCAGGAAGCAAAATCGCCGTATTTTCAACAGGAAACATTGGCAATAATGTTATTGAAGCTATTGTTAAAATGGACCAACCTGAAAACATAGCACATTACAATTTTGGTTTTGTGAAACCACTTGATGTTCCATTATTACATTTGATTTTTTCTACATTCGAAAAGGTTATCACAATTGAAGATGGCGTCATAAAAGGTGGTTTTGGAAGCGCTATTGTTGAATTTGCTGCTGAAAACAATTATAAAATTCCAGTCAAAACCTTGGGTATTCCAGATCAATTTATAGAACACGGATCGATTGCAGAACTGCAAAAGATTTGTGGTATTGATGTCGAATCTATCATTTCATTTTTGAACATAATATAAAAAAAATCCAAATCTTTCGATTTGGATTTTTTTTATGAGAATCAAGACTTATTAGTTCTTGATTAATTTCTGAGAATAATTGATATTATCTCCAGTAACTTTTACAATGTAAATTCCAGATTGTAAATTATTAATGTTGATTGATTTCTCTACATTAAAATTCTCATCTACTTGATCTAGCACTACGCGTCCGTTTAGATCAACAATTTGCACTTTCAATTTACCTGAAAATTTGTTAACTCTAACATTAACTTGGCTGTTGGCTGGGTTAGGGTATATTCTAACCAAATCCTCTTTTATGAAATCATTTACAGCTAACACGCAATTTGGTCCTGCTGGGAATAGTGTAAAGTCCTCAACTTGATCATTACAATCATCTGAACTTCCAGATGAAGCATTTAGACCAACTCCTCTTCTAGCAAATACTTGCATAATCATGCAATAGTCTGCTCCTCCAGTAGTTGCTTGATCAGCTGCAAATAAATTATCTCTACCAGCCACGATATTTGTTTGTCCTGACGTTTCCAATTTAAGCGCATCAATGACCAATTGCATTACTTTATTGTTTCCACCTGTACCATTGTAAAGATCTGGATCAAAACCATATTTTTGAATATATTTCCAAGTCAAATCCCACAAACAAGAAGTCCAAAATTCACCAATCTTATAACGATATGCCGTATCGGCTGGGTCGACTGGAATTGCAATATTTGAATCAGCAAATGTTCTTGGATTTACGTCCATATTTGTTGAGTAGCCAAAATCTCTAAATCCAAATCCATCTAAAGGTTGATTTACCGCATACGTTCCAATTTCCTTTCTTTCATCTCCAGTATCAGTTGCTTTGATTTGGTTGATTAAACCAAAGAAGTCTGACCAACCTTCGCCCATTTGCTCGTAGTTGTTCATAGCTCCAGCTAATCCTCCACCAACAAGGCGGTTTGAAATTCCATGTCCGTATTCGTGACCAATAATTACGTTGTCAAAATCACCATCTGCATATAAGTATAAATTACTTGGCACTTCAATCTTAACATTTACTGCTCCATTCGCTAATTCTCCTAGCAAAACATCTCCTTTTTCCTTAGAAATAAAAATAGCTGGAATTGTAATTCCAAGTAAACCTGTAGAACTCATAGACAATTGAACCGGATTATTAGGAACTGTATCCGTAACAATTACCGCTGTTGCCCCTGCATCTTGTGCAGCTTTAACTTTATTACTAAAGAAACAACCTCCTCTTTTAATTAAGGCTATTTTGCCAGAAATATCGAATGCATTTGTAGCTGGGGTACAAGCAGAGTTTGGATTATTACCAGGAGCTAAAGGCTCGTTTTGAAATAGTACTAAGTCACTTGTAATTCCGTTTGGAGCTGCTGGAACAGGAATTCTATCCGTTCCTTCAAATACATTGGTTGTTGCTGACATCGGCCCTGCAATCGACGCAGGAGAGTTGATTTGAATATAATCTGTTGGAGGCGCACCAAGCGTCCACATATACATTTGAATTCTTGGACGAGCCCCGTCATTAGTTGGGCTGAAGTTGGCATTGTTTAAAGTAGGTGTTGTTTGAGAATAACCATCTTGTGAGTCTGCTTGTACAACATCTCCCGTACCAGATGCTACTCCGCCTCTTCCGTAGTTGTTTTGTTGGTAGTTTCCATTTGCTTCATCAAAACCATAATTATACCAAATGTCATGCATAATATTGGTCATATAAAACAAGTTGGTAGTCGCAGCAGAAGTATAAGATGTTGGTTGTTGTGTTTGAGAAACCCCATTTACATAAGGAAAGTCAAAAACCAATGAAGCACCTCCGTCAGGACGAAGTCCTGTTCCGTTGTCACCGTTAGCATCTTCTTGTGCCCAAATGTTGTTACCTCTAGTATATGTGAATACCAAACCAGCAGTCGTTCCTGTTAAAGAATTAGCATTGTGCCAACCTCTTGGAGAAGCAGTCGCATCAGCATACGGAGTTACTAATTGGAATGGGCTATGAAGTGGACTTTCAAAGTTATAAGGAATTACTTTATAAGAACCAGGAACCTCCATTGGCGCTGAAGTCAACTTTGGAGCTGCAAAAACAGCATCTTGAAAACTAAATCTAGGTTTCGTGTTGACTTTGGTTTCGTTGTGTACATGTCCATGGCGATTGTCTCCAAACGAGCAGCCGATTGTCAAATCTCTCTTATCTAATACGCTACCAGTTACCGCGTCTATTTTGATATCCCAATAATGTTTTGCATCTGGAGCATAAAATTGATAACCCCACGCCAATTTTAACTTGGAGTCAGCAGTTGGAAGGTAAGCTAATTTAGCTAAAATTGGGTCTTCATTCTTTCCGTCAGAAATCGTAAATTTCTTTCCGTCTGTAGATTCGGTGATAGAAAAATTGGCAGTAGCATATCCCAAAGATGTGTATGCTTTGTTCAACGCATCCATAACCGACAAAGAAGGTGTTGCGGTGTTCACTTTTTGTGCGATATTAGCTTGGAAGTTACTTCCAACTTTTAAAACGCTTCCGTCTTTGATGGCAATAGTAGATTGACCGTTGAAAATTTCGATTCCTTGGTATTTTTGAACCACATAACAACTTGTTATTTTAGTTCCTTTACCATAGTACTCGTTTTGAATACTCAAATCCGAAAGGTCTTGGTTTGAAAGACCGTATTGAGCTCGATTTGTTTCCAAATAAGATTGGATAATTGCCTTGTTAGCTTGGGAAAAACCAACAAACGAAACAAGCAATGCGGTTAATAGTGTAATTTTTTTCATAGTTTTTATTTTAAGAGAAAACAAACTTAAATTATTTTTTTTGATTTTTCAAACAATCCACTAAAACATTAACAATCTAATGTTTGAATCCTACGATATTCTGATAATACAGCAATGCATTGCCATCAGTAAGCAAAGAAATGAAATGACAGATGTGCAAAAGTCTATCATATAACTTATCCTTTTCGATGTGATGTTTTTCAGGTAGAATTTGCAAAAGCAGCCTGTCATAACTAGTTGCCCGTCCTTCAGCTTGGTTATTATAGGCAGTAATAAATTTATCTAAAAGGGTATTGATAATTTGATATCCTTTGACTTCTTTATCAATGACTTCGCGACTTTGATAAATGTTTTTCACACTCAACTTGATAATGTCATCCATTTGCGCTTTGTACTTGCTTTTATCTGTCAACGCATGCGGAAAATTACCTTGCAGAATAGCTTCTTCATTTTCAATAAAAATGCGAACGGCATCATTAATTAGATTGCCAATGGCCAAAGCTCTCAAATAACTGATGCGGTCTTCTCGAGTCGTTAAGGTTTTATACTTCGCGGTATCAATGGTGTCTTTAACCAATTTGATAAGATATTCTAAAGCGTAATCTTCCGAAACCAGTCCCAAATTGATTCCGTCTTCAAAGTCAATAATGGTATAACAAATATCATCTGCTGCCTCCACCAAATACGCTAACGGATGGCGTTCAAACCCGATATCATTGCCAGATTTATTGGAAATTAATCCCAATTCTGCAGCCACTTCTTGAAAGAAATCTTTGTCCGTTTGAAAGAAACCGTATTTCTTATCCGCAATATTTTTGGTAGGTTTCTTCGGTAAACTTTCTTTAGGATATTTCATAAACGCACCCAATGTAGCGTACGAAATTCTTAGTCCGCCTTCTATTCCTGGTCGGCTAGCAGTCAATACCGAAAAACCATTAGCATTGCCTTCAAAATCGATGAGATCTTGCCACTGTTTATCGGTCAAATGGTCTTTGTATTGCTTGCCGTTTCCGATAGAGAAATATTCCCCAATAGCTTTTTCTCCCGAATGCCCAAACGGTGGATTCCCAATATCATGCGCCAACGAAGCAGCTGCGACAATGGCGCCAAAATCATTCATTTGAAAACCATGCACTTCTTGCAAATACGGATATTTTTCGATGATTTTTTTTCCAACCAGTCTTCCGATCGACCTTCCTACAACCGATACTTCCAAACTATGAGTAAGTCTGGTGTGGACAAAGTCTGTTTTTGACAGCGGAATGACTTGTGTTTTGTCCTGCAAACTCCGAAAAGCGGCAGAAAAAATGATTCGATCATAATCTACTTCAAAACCCAATCGGGTGTCATCTTGTTCTTTGCGCAGACGTTTGCTTGTATCGCCTTGACGTTTGAGTGATAAAAGTTGTTCCCAGTTCATTTTTAGATTATTAGATTTTTGGATTATTAGATTGATTTCTGCATACAAACACTATTTTCGACGCCTTCATATTGGCCATAGTTTGGAATGACTGCATATCCTGCTTTTTGATATAGACCAATGGCTTCCACTTGTCTTATTCCAGTTTCCAAAACACAAGTGTCATATTCCACTTCTTTGGCCCATTTTTCTAGTTCATTTAAGATTTGATGTGCAATTCCTTTTCCTCTTTGCTCTGGCAAAACATACATTCTTTTGATTTCTACAGTCTTATTCTGGTAGAACTTGAAGGCGCCACAACCCAAGGGCTGATTGTTCTCATAAAAAACAACGACATTATTTATAGCGTCCGATTTGTTGAATTGGTCATAAAACTCGTGGTCATCTCCATCTAATATCTTTAGCGTTGCATCGAGCAAGACAACCAATTTTTGGTAATCGAGATTTTCGGAGGTGGTTCTTATTAAATTCATTGCAACTGGATTTGCTAGATTATTAGACTGTAAGATTTTAAGACTTTAAGATTTGGTCTTATTATCCTAAAATCTTACAATCTTACAGTCTATCACTAGCCCTGATGGCAGCGGCATCCTTTTTTGCGCTCCTTTAGCGCAGAAAAGATACAGCGTACAGCAGGAATAGCTTCTAAAAAACAAAACAGCTACCCAAAGATAGCTGTTTTTTGATGGGATAGTAACCGTCTCAAAAATTACGATCCACACATTTCGCAATCATCGGGTCCGGCATTTCGTGCCAGTTCGATCATAGCTTTAAAATCTTCTGCAGACATTTCACCCGTTTCATTTGGCTCAGCCACTTCTACTGCGGCTGCCACTTCTTGGGTTGGTTCTGCTTTTTTATCATTGTTCAGCGTAAACTTGATGGCGTCTACAGCTGATTTTGTTCTTAAGTAATACATTCCTGTTTTTAGTCCAGATTGCCAAGCGTAGAAATGCATCGACGTCAATTTGGCATAATTCGCATCTTGCATAAACAAGTTGAGCGATTGCGACTGATCGATAAAATAGCCTCTGTGACGTGACATATCGATAATATCTTTCATCGACATTTCCCAAACGGTTTTATACAATTCTTTCAAGTCTTCTGGAATGGCATCGATGTTTTGCACCGAACCGTTGTGTCGCATGATTTCTTGTTTGAGATCTTCGTTCCATAAACCTCTTTTTACTAGATCTTCTAAGAGATGTTTGTTGACTACGATAAATTCTCCAGACAATACGCGTCGCGTATAAATGTTAGATGTATACGGTTCGAATGCTTCGTTGTTTCCTAGAATTTGTGAGGTAGATGCGGTTGGCATTGGCGCAACCAACAATGAATTTCTCACACCGTTTTTCATCACTTCTTTTCTCAACGCAGCCCAATCCCAACGTCCGGATAATTCCTCGTCTTTCATTCCCCAAAGATTGTGTTGGAATTCTCCTTGTGAAATTGGCGAACCTTTGAAAGAAGAATACGGTCCTTCTTCTACTGCCATTTCCATCGAAGCGGTTACGGCTGCAAAATATAAAGTTTCGAAAATTTCTTGGTTTAATTTTTTTGCTTCGTCGCTGGTAAAAGGCATTCTCAATAAGATAAAAGCATCTGCCAAACCTTGTACACCCAATCCAACCGGACGGTGACGCATGTTAGAGTTTTCCGCTTCTTTTACTGGATAGTAATTTCTATCGATGACTTTATTCAAGTTTCGGGTTACCCTTTTGGTAACATTGAATAGTAATTCGTGGTTGAAAGCTCCATTTTCGACAAACATCGGCAACGAAATCGACGCTAAATTACACACTGCGATTTCATCTTCCGAAGTATACTCCATAATCTCGGTACACAAGTTCGACGAACGAATTGTTCCTAGATTTTTCTGATTTGATTTGCGGTTGGCTGCATCTTTATACAGCATGTATGGCGTTCCAGTCTCAATTTGAGATTCTAAGATTTTCTCCCACAACTCACGCGCTTTGATGGTTTTTCTTCCTTTGCCTCTTTCTTCGTAGGAAATATATAAAGCTTCGAACTCATCACCGTAAACATCGTACAATCCTGGACATTCATTCGGACACATCAATGTCCAAGTACTGTCTTCTTGCACGCGTTTCATAAACAAATCCGACGTCCACATTGCGAAGAACAAATCTCGCGCACGCATTTCTTCTTTTCCTGTATTCTTTTTTAAGTCCAAGAATTCAAAAATATCCGCATGCCAAGTTTCTAAATAAATAGCAAAACTTCCTTTGCGTTTTCCGCCGCCTTGATCTACATAACGTGCGGTGTCGTTGAATACGCGCAACATCGGCACAATTCCGTTGGATGTTCCGTTTGTTCCTCTAATGTACGAACCTGTTGCTCTTACATTGTGGATAGACAAACCTATTCCGCCGGCAGATTGTGAAATTTTCGCCGTGTTTTTCAACGTATCGTAAATCCCATCAATACTATCATCACGCATCGACAACAAGAAACAAGATGACATTTGTGGTTTTGGTGTTCCAGCGTTGAATAACGTTGGCGTCGCGTGGGTAAAGAACTTCTTCGACATCAAGTCGTAGGTTTCAATTACTGCATCTAGGTCATTTAAGTGAATTCCAACAGCAACACGCATCAACATATGTTGCGGACGCTCTACGATTTTACCATTGATTTTCAATAAATAAGATCGCTCTAACGTTTTAAATCCAAAGTAATCGTAATTAAAATCGCGGTTGTAAATGACATGTGAATCTAAAAACTCTGCGTTCTTTTGAATCACGTCATGTACTTCTTCCGAAAGCAAAGGCGCTTTCTGATTGGTTCTCGGATTCACGTAATGATACATTTCATTCATGGTCTCCGAAAACGATTTGGTTGTATTTTTATGCAAGTTCGAAATCGCGATTCTTGCTGCCAACTGCGCGTAATCTGGGTGCGCAATGGTCATCGAAGCGGCGGTTTCTGCTGCTAGATTGTCTAATTCAGAAGTGGTCACGCCGTCATATAATCCCTCAATAACGCGCATCGCCACTTTCACGGCGTCAACTAAATCGTTGAGTCCGTAGCATAATTTCTTAATTCTGTCGGTAATCTTGTCAAACATTACTGGCTCTTTGTGGCCATCTCTCTTAACTACATACATAGGTTAGTTTGTTTTGCGAACTAGAAAATCCCTTCTCTACTTCTGGTTATTTGTGTTTGTTTTTTTGGAAGCTAATCCCGCTATTCGCTGCAATCTTTTTTGTTTTTTTTGTCACCCCGAGCGCAGTCGAGGGGCTTTCCACAAAACAAAAAAGGATTTTCGCTACTATCGGGGCTAGGCAATCCGTTCGTATTTGGCGTGTAGTATAAAAAATGGCTTAGAGCTAAATTGGTAATCTTTTATTTTGGTTTATAAAGATTTAAAGGCATCAAGAAAAAACAAAAAGAATCCTTTAAACTTTGCGTCTGAGCGACTTCGTGGCATTCTAAAAATCGGCGTCGAAAGATATTTTTTGAGATTCAGAGTCTGTGCTCATCACTCCTGCTTTTTGGTATTCTGCTACGCGTTTTTCAAAGAAATTGGTTTTCCCTTGCAATGAAATCATATCCATAAAATCAAACGGATTCGACGAATTGTATTCTCTGGTGCAACCCAATTCTACCAACAAACGATCGGCTACAAATTCTAGATATTGTGTCATCAAAACGGCATTCATTCCGATTAAACTTACAGGAAGCGACTCGGTAATAAATTCTCTTTCAATGTTCAAAGCGTCTACAATAATTTCCTTGATTCTTTTCTTCGGAACTTTGTGAATCAAGTGATGGTTGTGCAAATGCACGGCGAAATCACAATGCACGCCTTCATCACGCGAAATCAATTCATTAGAGAACGTCAGTCCTGGCATCAATCCACGTTTTTTCAACCAAAAAATTGCACAAAACGCACCAGAAAAGAAAATACCTTCCACAGCAGCAAACGCAATGAGTCTTTCTGCAAATGAATCCGACTCAATCCATTTCAAAGCCCAGTCGGCTTTCTTTTTGATAGCTGGAAAAACTTCAAGCGCGGTAAATAATTGGTTTTTCTCGACCTCATCTTTTACGTAGGTATCAATCAACAGCGAGTAGGTTTCGCTGTGGATGTTCTCCATCATGATTTGAAAACCATAGAAAAATTTAGCTTCTGCATATTGCACTTCATTGACAAAATTTTCTGCTAAATTCTCATTGACGATACCATCTG
>CANHEA010000081.1 GCA_947459635.1 Flavobacteriaceae bacterium
GCTAAATTTTCAGAATCGTAATAATATTTTACCTTCGCCATGTTTTAAAAAATCCTATTTTTGCACCTCAGAAAAGGGTTAGTCGAACAAATTTAAGAAATGTTTCTTGGTTTGACTCTTTTTTTAAATAATAAAAATAATTAGGGCCTCATCCGGCTGTACGCTATATCTTTTCCGCCGAACGACGGCGCAAAAGGATGCCGCTTCCATCCGGGGCAAGAGATTTGAGAATTTGAAGATGAGATAATTTGGAAATGAAAGTTTTCTGTTATTGAGTCTACTTCATTTTCAAATTTCTAAATTTTCAAATTTTCAAATTTTCAAATTCCAATGACATCACAAGACATTAGAAAACAGTTTCTCGATTTTTTCCAAAGCAAAGGACATTTGATTGTTCCTTCAGCGCCAATTGTACTCAAAGACGATCCAACCCTGATGTTCAACAATTCAGGAATGGCACAGTTTAAGGAGTTTTTCTTAGGCAACGGAACACCAAAAAGCCAACGTATTGCGGATACACAAAAATGCTTGCGTGTTTCCGGAAAACACAATGATTTAGAAGATGTTGGTTTCGATACCTATCACCACACCATGTTCGAAATGCTGGGCAACTGGTCGTTCGGAGATTATTTCAAGAAAGAAGCAATCACTTGGAGTTGGGAATTGTTGACTGAAGTGTACAAATTGCCGAAAGATCGACTGTATGTAACTGTTTTCGAAGGAGATGAAAAAGAAGGTATTCCTAGGTCTGTCGAGGCTTTGGCTATTTGGGAACAATTGGTGCCCTCAGATCACATTGTTTTTGGAAACAAGAAAGATAATTTTTGGGAAATGGGTGAGCAAGGACCATGTGGACCTTGTACCGAGATTCACTTTGACGGAAGAAGTGATGAAGAAAGAGCCGCAATTCCTGGTGAAACTTTGGTCAACAAAGACCATCCTGATGTCATCGAGATCTGGAACAATGTTTTTATGATGTTCAACCGATTAAAAGACGGAAGCCTTGAACCACTTCCTCAAAAACACGTAGATACCGGAATGGGTTTCGAAAGATTGGTGCGTATTATTCAACAGAAATCATCCAATTATGATTCGGATGTCTTTACACCACTGATTCAAAAAGTAGAAGAAATTACCAGAACAAAATACGTTTCGCAGCACCCAACTGCAGAAGAAGAAAAAATAAATATTGCCATTCGAGTAGTGGTCGATCACGTTCGCGCCGTTGCTTTTGCGATAGCCGATGGACAATTGCCTTCAAATACAGGCGCAGGTTATGTGATTCGTAGAATTTTACGTCGCGCCATTCGATACGGATTTACTTTCTTGAATACTAAAGAACCTTTCATCAATAAATTGGTTGCAGTTTTGGCAGATCAAATGGGAGAATTTTTCCCTGAAATCAAATCGCAGCAAAATTTAGTTACGAATGTTATCAAAGAAGAAGAAGCGTCTTTTTTAAGAACATTAGACCAAGGTTTACAGTTGCTAGACAATGTGGTTGCGCAAACCAAAGGCAATGAAGTGTCAGGTGTAAAAGCTTTCGAATTATACGATACGTTTGGGTTTCCAAAAGACTTGACCGCTTTGATTTTGAAAGAAAAAGGCATGTCGTTTAACGAAGCCGAATTCGACAAATCGATGTTGGAACAAAAAACGAGATCGCGCGCTGCTTCTGAAGTTTCTACCGAAGATTGGACTGTTTTGATTCCAGGAAATGTGGAAACTTTCGTAGGTTATGATCAATTGGAAAGTGAAGTAAAAATTACCCGCATCCGCAAAATTGATAGCAAGAAAGATGGCGTCTTATACCAAATCGTTCTCGATAACACACCATTTTATCCAGAAGGTGGTGGTCAAGTAGGAGACCGAGGCGTTCTGACTTCTGCCAATGAGATTATTGAAATCATCGATACCAAAAAAGAAAACAACTTAATCTTGCACTTTGCCAAACAACTTCCAGAAAATGTAACGGGTGGTTTTGTGGCTAAAGTCAATCAGGAATTGCGTGATCATTCCCAAAGCAATCATACGGCGACGCACTTATTGCATCAAGCGTTGCGTTCGATTTTAGGAACCCATGTAGAACAAAAAGGCTCGTTGGTTTCTCCGAATTATTTGCGTTTTGACTTTTCGCATTTTGCCAAAGTTACTGATACTGAATTGCAGCAAGTAGAAGATTTTGTCAATGCTCGAATTCAAGAACAATTGCCTTTAGTTGAGCGAAGAAACATTCCGTTTCAACAAGCCCTTCAAGAAGGCGCGATGGCTTTGTTTGGCGAGAAGTATGGCGATTCTGTTCGAGCCATTAAGTTTGGCGAAAGCATGGAACTCTGTGGCGGAACGCATGTGAAAAATACTGCGGAGATTTGGCATTTCAAAATCAAAAGTGAAGGTGCGGTTGCCGCTGGAATTCGAAGAATTGAGGCTATCACCAATCAAGGAGTAAAAGATTTTTATAAAAATCAAGAAAACACACTGCAGGAGTTATCAGATGTACTGAAAAATCCTCAAGATACGATTAAGGCAGTGCTTGCTTTACAGGAAGAAAATGCGAAGTTAAGCAAACAAATAGAAGCCTTGATGAAAGACAAAGTCAAGAACTTAACGGCAGAGTTGGTGCCGCAATTGCAAACGATTAATGGCATTCAGTTTTTAGCAAAATTGGTTGATGTCGATGCCAATAATGCAAAAGATTTGGCTTATGAAATTGGAAACACTGCAAAAAATATTTTTCTTGTTTTAGCCACGGCTGAGGAGGGAAAACCAATGTTGACCTGTTATATCTCGAAAGAGTTAGTTGCCGAGAAGAATCTTAATGCAGGAAATGTAGTTCGAGAACTAGGGAAGTACATTCAAGGCGGAGGAGGAGGTCAACCTTTCTTTGCGACTGCTGGCGGCAAAAATATTGCGGGAATTACAGAAGCCTTGAACAAGGCTAGTGAATTTGTAAATTAAGTCTCGTTTTTTTTTTAATTGACATTTTTTTTAAGTTTATTTGTTTCAAAATAATTCAAAATCAAAAAGATACCCATGAAAAAATTAATATTCCTATTTTTTATTGCGATAGGCTTGTCAACTTCTTGTGTTAAACCACCTGTTGAAGATCCGGATCCGGTGCCGGCACCAGGTAATGTTACTGCAAATTTTGATGACCAAGTTTTTTCTTCTACCACATCTCAAGTTGTCATTGACAATGTTTCGATGTCTTTGAAAGCGTCGCAAGAAGATGGTAGTTTCTTTAAGATTACATTACCAGAAGCACCACTTATCGGTACGTACACATGGAGTGTTTACGAACCTAGTGCACCGGGGTTTTATTTGGCCTATTACGAAAATGCAGTTGCGATTCCGTACGTAGCAGCACGCGATAATGCTGGAGAATTTGCAAATTTCCCAACTTACACAGATACTGCTGAACTTGTAATATATGGTATTGACAGAGCAAATAAAAGAATTTCTGGATCATTTAAATTTACGGGTGTTCGATTTACAGATGAAACAGAAACCGCTGTAGAGACAAAGGAATTTACTTTTGGAAATTTTCAAAATCTTCCATATACTTCCACTGCGGTTGAGGAACCAATAGACGAGAATTCTGTTTTGCCGTCGAAAATGGTAGAAAGTTATCCTGGGCAAGGTATTGCAGACAAGACCTCCGAATTTAAATTCTTTGGAAACAAAATAACTAAAGAAATTATAACCCCCACAGACGGACCAGTTGAAACGAGACGATATACTTACAATTCAGAAAACTTGATTACTAAAGTTGAAAGTGAAACTAATGGAAATGTTGACAAAAGAGAAACTTTTGAATATGAAAACGGCAAATTAATAACGTACATCTCGGAGGATATACTCGGAGGAACAGCTATTAAAGAAACCTACAGTCATGAGACAGGCGGATCTATTTCTGTAGCAAGATTTTCAGGTAATTTGACTGCTCAAGACACTCCCGAAGGAACTTCAATAATCAGTTTCAATACGGATGGAGAAGTCTCGCAGATTGAATTTTCTTCTGGGTCAATAAAAACATACACGTACGATAATGAAAATTATGTATTCAAAAATGTACAAGGATTTGATAAGATCTCATTTGTTGATGGTGAAGCTACTGGAATATCAAGAAATATCATTACTAAAACCGAAGGAGACATACCGTTTTATGATTATCAGTTTACATACACAGATGCCAATTTTCCATTAAAGAGAACGGATATTGGCGTTGAGGTTAATTACTTCTACTAAAACATCTGATTTTATAAAAAAGCAATACCAAACCCAAGCATATTATTTTGTTTGGGTTTTTGTTTTAAAATAATATGTCAAATATGAAAAAAACACTGATTCTTTTATTTTTTGCAATTTCTCTAGCTTCCTGTTCGTCAGGTTCTGATTCGGATTCCTCGTCATCTACGGGCGTTTTGTTGCGTAAAATAGTCCTTGAAAGTGAAAGCGGCACTAGGACGACAACCTATGTTTACAATGGGAACAAAATGAATACAATCAGCTTCGGAACTTACTTTAATCAATTTTTCTATACTGGAAATGCAGTGACCAAAGTAGAAAGTTATAATAATGGTCAACTGATGTCGGTTTTTACCTTTGATTATGATAGTTCAGGAAAATTGGTGCAGAGTTACTTGGATTCGCCTGGTCTTGAGCTTGCTTGGCGAGATGCGTATGTTTATAACAACGACAACACGATTTCAGTGAATCATTATGTAAGCTTTGAAGGCGGCCCCGAAACACTGCAAGAACAGAAATTATATTTGGATTCCGAAGGTGAAATTATCAGAATCGAAAGATACGATGATTTGGGCACCTCAGTCAGTTTGTATACTTACGATGCCAAGAACAATCCTTTCAGAAATGTCATGGGGTTTGATAAATTACTAAACGTCATTAGTTTGGGAATCAAACATAACACAGTAACAACATTGGAAACTGATTTCGACGGTAGCACAATTAGCAGTAGTGAAAAGACAATTATGTATAATGCCCAGGATTTTCCGGTAACAATGCAGTTTGAGGGCGATACTAGTATCGAACGTTATTATTACTAAGGAGACTCATCATGCAATTCACCACCAAAATTCCCATTCCAAAAAGCAATCATCCCATCGATTATGATTCGAAGATAATAAGCTTAGGTTCATGTTTCGCGGTGAATATTGCTGAAAAATTCAACTATTTCAAGTTTCAAAACTCGGTCAATCCGTTTGGTATTTTGTTTCATCCTTTGGCAATTCACGAAGTTGTTCGAAGAGCCGTTGAAGAAGACTTTTTTAAAGAAAGTGAACTCTTTTTTCACAACGAACGTTGGCATTGTTTCGACGTTCATTCGGATTTGAGCCAAAGTAATAAGGAAGATCTTTTGCTTCATCTAAATCAAAGTCTTTCCGCTTTACAATCACAAATCAAAACAGCATCTCATCTTCTCATTACCTATGGAACGGCTTGGGTTTACCGAGACAAAACGTCTCATAAAATCGTGGCGAATTGCCATAAAGTTCCTCAAGCGCAGTTTGAAAAGCAATTGCTGCCAGCCGCTCAAATTGAAGCCGCTATTGCAGATACGGTCAATTTACTTCTCGCGGTAAATCCAAACTTAAATATCGTTTTGACGGTGTCGCCAGTCCGTCATCTTAAAGATGGATTCGTCCAAAACCAACAAAGCAAAGCCAATCTAATTATCGGGATTCATCAAACCATCAACGGTCAACCATCAACCATCAACTATTTCCCTTCCTACGAAATCATGATGGACGAATTGCGTGATTATCGTTTTTATGCGGCAGATATGATTCACCCGAACCAAACAGCCATTGACTATATTTGGGAACGGTTTGTGGAAAGCAATATTTCTGTAAATAGCATACAGATTATGAATGAAGTCGATAGTATTCAAAAAGGATTGTTACATCGACCTTTTCATTCAGATTCTAAAAGTCATCAAAAGTTCTTGATGCAATTGAATCAAAGAATTACCCAACTTCAAGAAAAACTTCCGGACATCACTTTCTAAAATATACGTATTTCTTCGTATTGAAACGCTTTCTTAATAACCGCAGATTTGTAAAGTAAATTTTAACTAACAAATCTCAATTTTATGAAAACTTTCAAATCAATTTCAAAATTAGTCTTAATCGCTGTAACCATCGTACTATCATCATGTAGTAAAGATAGCGATAGTTCATCTTCAACACCAATAACTCCTTCGGGATCTTACATTACAGCAACTGTTGACGGAGCAAGTTTTTCAACATCAATTGCCGGTATCTCAACGGCTAGTGGCTCAAGATCAGGATCTGGAGCAACAACTTTAATACAAGTAGTTGGTGCAGATATTAGCAGTAATAGTATCGCTATAAACTTATTTGGAATCACAACAACTGGAACGTATACTCTAAATGCAGATTCAGATTCTGTTATTGCATTTACACCTCCAGCAGGTGGAGCATCATATAGTACAGGCGGTTGTTCAGATGTATCTGGTAATATGAACGTTACTTTTCTAGATAATACTAAAATTGAAGGAACCTTTTCTTTTACAGGAAAAGACGTAGACAATTGCGCAACCAGTGCTACTAAAACGGTTACAAACGGTTCTTTTAGATGCGTATTTGTAAACTAGTTTAGACTTAAAATACCAACACTAATGGCTTCAAAAGTATACTATTCCATTCTTATTTTTTTATGCTGCTTTGTTTCCAATGTAAGCGCACAACGCCCTATACTCACAGACGAGGAGCAAATTACAGAAGTGGTGACGAAAGAAGTAAATGAGCTTTTTCAATCAGAAGAATTTCTAAAGAAGAAAAACAAGAAATATGCGGAGGTCAAAGGGTCAATGACCATTGATATTGGTGTCGTTCAAAACGGAAAAGTATCGTCTTTCTTTAAAGTAGATAGTGAAATCAAAAACATCGATTTTATCAATTTTATGTCGGATTATATTCTAAATCACAAGTTTCAATTCAAATTACAAAAACAACAGCGATACAAAATTCGCTATTCTATTACATTTTAAAGTTCAACCAAATAATTAATCAAATGAAAAAAGCAACCATTGCAATGGTTTCCTTCTATATGATGGGAACATTGGCAGCCTCTGCTCAATTAGGAGGCCTTTTAGGGAAAGGTAAATCGGCAGGTAAAAAATCAGGAAGTTTCGCAACGGTTTGGGAATCGGAATTCGACAACAAAGCATCACGTTTGGCACTCTGCGACGGAGATGGGCAGTATATCATCGGAACAGATGACAACTCGGCTTCCGTATTAAGTGCAGATGGTAAATCAGTTTGGAGCGGCGATTATAAGAAACTCACCACCAACAAGACCAATAATTCCGAGTACCAATATACCATCTGGAAAGAGAAAGGTGGTTATTTGTTTTTGTTTGATGCTAGAAAACTAGGAACCGATAGAGTTGCAGTACTCGATTTGGCTACTGGAAAAGAGCTGTGGAATTCGGAATTGTATCAAGATCTAATTCCAAAAGGAACCAAAGCCGAGGAAGGAACGGATCAAGGCGAATTGGAAACCGTAAAGTATATCGACGAGTTGGATTCGTTTCTAATTTCACAAAGAAATTCAGTCATCTTAGTCAAAGCCAATACGGGAGAGAAAATCTGGGAAACCAATCGATTTAAAGGAGGCGTTGGTAAATATGTTTATGATGCCAAAAGAAACGAGATCATCATGGTCAATTTTAAACCGACGGCCCTAGGTGCTTTGTTCTCTGGATTCAAGAACCAATTGGTACGTATTAATGCAGCCAATGGCGATATTCTCTGGGATGCGACTTTTGTGGGAACGATTGAAAAGGAGTTGGTAACACGTCGCGCTATCATCGATTTGTGGATTAAAGGCGACAAGATATTCATGTACTTAGATGGGATGAATGTGTATGATTATAATACAGGTCAAAAATTATGGAATGCCAATTACGAAAATGACATGCAAGGTTCCAATGGCGGCATGTTCAGCGGTGGTAAACGCTCTAAAATTTATAGAACTTTAGCGGATCCTTTATTTACTGATGACGCGGTCTATTTGGTGATGCTAGGAGGAAGAGATCGTACTAAATATGTTGAAAAACACGACTTGACGTCTGGAAAATTGCTTTGGGCTTCTGAAAAAATTACAGGTGCTTTTTGTATGCCGAACATTTATTTAGCGGGTGATAAATTGCTAATTCAAGTTGGAGGAAAAGTACAAGTACAAGAACTCCGATTGGAAGAAACAGCTGGTAGTGCAGGTTTTGGAGCTGCGATGTCTTTGGGTGGTTTTGGTGGCGGCGGAACTGTAAAACAATGGGTTCCTTATATTTATTGGGACTATAAAAATCAAAAGAATTCGGTGTTGTGTATTGATGATAAAACAGGACAAATCGCTTGGCGTTCAGAGAAATTCGATAAAAGAATTACAGACTTGATTTTAGATGATAACAAAACAGTTTTTGTAGGCGATGGCGACGAGTTTTATGGCTATGATATCGCTTCGGGAAAACAATTATTTGATGTAAAGCACAACGATGCTCACGTTGGTAAAGCTTCCGACGTAATCGATTTTGGAGATAAAGTTGTAGTGTTATCAGAAAAAGGATTGGCCGCTTACAATAAGAAAGACGGAACGCGCGCATATGCTTCGGATAAAATAAGAGGCGTTGATTATTTCTATCATATCGGCGACAACTATTTCTTAAGAGACCAAAGAGGTGGAAAAAATATCATCTACGGAATTGACATGGCCAATGGTGAAACCAAAGGTTCGGTACAGTCAAAAGGAAAAGGTGGAAGCCCAAAATATGGTAATGGAATCGATATTACAACGGACGGTGAATACATTTTTGCTTTCAAAGGCAAAAAAGTAGAGAAGATAAAAGTAAACAATTAGATAGGTTGAACGTTTGGTTGTTTCAGGCTGCTAATTCGTATTGGCAGCCTTTTTTTTAAAGCCTTTTTGACGATGAAAAGAATACTCTTAATTTTAATTTCGGCACTTTCGTTTTCCGTTTATGGACAGCAAATTCAATGGGCGAGTAAGCTCATCAAGTATACGTCTGACTTGGGAGGAAAGCAATACGGTATCAAACGAATTCTCGGCAAACCCGATGTTTTTCCACAAGCCGGAAATTCACCCAACGCGTGGAATCCAAAAAATGCACTCGACGGTTATGAAACCGTTGAAGTTGGATTCGAAAAACCACAAAGCGTAAAGCAAATTGCCGTATTCGAAAACCTTAATGCAGGTTGCGTCGTAAAAATTAGCGTGGATACTGGCGATGGGAAGTATAAAACGGTGTGGTCAAGAAAAAGAGACTATCGCACGCCAACTTTTAAAGCAACCATTCCTGCTGATCACGCCTATTATTTTAAACGAAAAAGACGCAAGATTCAAGAAGCTCCAGACGTATTTAATCCAGGTGTTGAACACGCTATTTTAGAATCGGTCGTGAGTAATGTAGTCGCTGTTAAAGTCGAGTTTAATTTCGCCTTACTGCCTGGTCAAAAACAAGTTGACGCCATTGGTATCTCCGATTCAGAGCAGCCTATTGAAGCAGCCGTTAATGTTGGCTCCCAATTCAAAAATATAGCGGCAGAAAAATTCCCAACTTTAGACGCGTTTCAAGTCTTAAGTCTTGTGGGGGCTTCTGGTGGCGAAAAAATGCTATTTACACAACAATCGGAGGAAAAGGAATTGGTTTATTCTTGTCAAAAGGAATCAAGTGGATCATGGTCTATTCCAAAATTAGAAGCTACATTAAGCGAAAATGGCACTAATAACTATGTAGATTTTATCAAAGATGATTTGATTATAAAAGGAGGTAACGTCTATCAGAAAGCTTCTGGTGAAACAGGATATCAGTTTTTTCACCTTGAAAATGGCAATTACCAACCCAAAGACCAACTAATGATTACCGCTTATGCCAATTACGGCGACGCGGCTTTTTTGACCGCGACAACAGATCTAAAAACAGTCATGTTGGCCGTGGAGTCCGATTTTACGCAAGGTGGCACTGATTTCTATTTTACGAAGAGGAAAGAAGATGGTACGTTTGGTTTGCTTCAAAATATGGGAAAAATAATCAATTCTGCGGATGATGATATTTCGCCTCAATTGTTGTCAGACGGTAAAACACTTTTGTTTAGCTCCAACGGATTTAGTGCTTTTGGAGGTTATGATATTTTTGTTAGTTATCGTCTAGATGATACTTGGAAAAATTGGACAGAACCCATCAACTTAGGGAGCGGTATTAATTCTTTGGGATATGACGGTGCGCCGTTCTATGACGAAACCAATGAAGTGCTCTATTTTGTGACTGACGTCGATGGAAAATCTGCTATTCATTTGGCAAGAATTCCAAAACAAACGTTGATGAATCAGAAGTAAGTTTAACTTTAAGTCGAGTGCTATGATAGTAAGTCTCTGTATTTGTATTCTTGTCTTGGTCGTAATTGTAATGCGATTGTTGCTGAAGTTCCGTCGACAAAAAAAGGTTTTTCAAAGCAAAATCAAATCAATGCAAGATACCATAGTCGAAATATCGCGGAAGCATATCGAATATCAAGAAAGATTGCAGCTCGCGGATGAACTCGACCAAAGTCTCAAATTGATAAAAGCCAATCTAAGCACTTCGATCTTTGATCTTAATTTTGAACTCATCGAAACGCTTTCTAAAAACAACTTGCTCAAATGACACTATTCGTATTTAGCTATTTTGACGTGTTCCCTTTTTTTGTATTTTTAGAAAGTAATTCGTAGGTATGAAAAAATTTCTGCTCTTGTTTGTTGTCTCTTTACTTCTTTTTGCTTGTCATTCAAAGCAAGAAGCACCAACAAATACCAAAACGGCAAATCAGATTAAGATTATCAAATGGTATAAAAATATCAGTTATATATCGAATACACATCCTGATTCTATTGCGTTCTTTGCTGACAAGATAGAAAAATTGGCGGCACAGGAATCCAATATTTATCAGTCGATGGCACATTCTGTGCGAGGGGTTTATTACCAAAACACATCATCCTACGAATTGTCCAAAAGAGCTTTTGAAAAATCCATTGCGTTAATAACCGATTCTAAATATGACACTATACAAGCCAAAGATTACATTGGTTTGGGAAATTATTACAAAAACACAGGCAATTATCCAAAGGGCTTTGAATACCTATTTAAGGCGCTGAAAATATACGAAAAGAGAAAGAATAAGTTTGGCATTTCAAGTGCTCAAGGCTGCATAGCACAAATTTATCTACAAAAGAATGATCTTGACGCCGCAAAGGAAAGTCTAAAAGTAGCATTGGCAGTTTTGGGAAAAGATAAAGACAATCATATTTATCTCATTTCATCACATACTTTGGCTAATGTATACGGCATGTCTGGGAATTTTGAACGGGCTTTAGCAATCGATAAAGAGTGCATTGCGATTGCCAACAAAATAAAATCACCCCGAAATATCGTGATGTTTTTAGATAATAAGGCCAATTGCTTTATGTACTCCAATCAATTGGATAGTGCTGCCTATTATTTTCAGGAGTGTCTCAAGATTGATAAACAAGTAGGTGAAAAAAAGCAAATTGCAGATACCTTTTGCAATCTCGGAAATCTTGCCATCTTTCAAAAAGACTATGCCGAGGCAAAAGAACATCTGAATGCAAGCATTTCTTTATTGAAAGAAATAAATCAAAAACCAAATCTAATTACAGCCTACGAAATTCTAGTTGATTTATACCAGCGAGAAGGCAAATTGAAAGAAGCACTCGCTGCAGAATTCGAAAAAGAAAAAACTTATCAAGCCGTCATATCGGAAAA
>CANHEA010000082.1 GCA_947459635.1 Flavobacteriaceae bacterium
GGACAGTTACTAATTAGTTTATAAAAAAAAGCTCCTAGAAATAGGAGCTTTTTTTGTTTTATAAAGTTTCAATTGCTTTTTCCAAACGCTTTATTGTTTCTTCTTTTCCAATGAGCGCAACAATATCAAACAAATGCGGCCCTTTGAGCGCACCAACCAAACTCAATCGAAAGGGTTGCATCACTTTTCCCATGCCGATTTCGTTTTGAGTCATCCAATCCTTAACGATGGTTTCTATGTTTAAACTGCTAAAATCATCAATCGATTTCAAAATTTCTATCAATTGATTCATCAATGCTGGCGTGTCTTCTTTCCAGTTTTTCGAAGCTTTTTCATCATAAGAAGTTGGCGCTACAAAAAAGAAATCACTCATTTCCCAAAATTCCGCAACAAAGTTCGCACGCTCTTTAATCAATGAAACAATCGTAACTAACTTTTCATCTGCGATAGAAACACCTTTTTCATTAAGAATAGATGAAAAGGAATTAGCCAAACTTTCGTTGCTTTGCTTTTGTAAATATTGATGATTGAACCATTTGTTTTTTTCAGGATCGAACTTGGCGCCCGACTTGTGCACGCGGTTCAAATCGAAGGCATCCACCAATTCATCTAATGAAAACAATTCTTTGTCGGTGCCGTCATTCCATCCCAATAACGCTAAGAAATTGATGACCGCTTCGGGGAAAAATCCGTTTTCTCGGTAACCAGATGAAATGCCTTCTTCTGTTTTCCATTCTAATGGAAACACCGGAAATCCTAATTTGTCTCCGTCGCGTTTGGATAATTTTCCGTTGCCGACCGGTTTTAAGATTAAGGGCAAATGCGCAAATTCAGGAGCTTCCCATCCAAAAGAGCGATATAATAAAACGTGCAACGGCATTGACGGTAGCCATTCTTCACCGCGAATTACGTGAGAAGTTTCCATCAAATGATCGTCGACAATATTGGCCAAATGATAGGTCGGCATGCCATCGCTTTTAAACAAAACCTTATCATCTAACAAATTGGTTTCAAATTGAATGTCGCCACGGATGATATCGTGCAAGTGTAAAGTCTCATTGACTGGTGTTTTAAATCGAATGACAAAATCTTCACCCGAAGCAAGTCGCTTTTCGGTTTCTTCTTTTGAAAGTACCAGCGACGTGTCTAACTTTTCTCGGTTGTGCCAATTGTATATAAAAGTCTTGCCTTGTTCTTCGTGTTGTTTTCTATGAAAGTCTAACGATTCAGCTGTGTCAAAAGCATAATATGCATTTCCAGAAGCAATCAATTGATCAGCGTATTGTTTGTACATCGCTTTTCTTTCGCTTTGACGATAAGGTCCAAATTTTTCGTTCTTTCCAACGGTTTCGCTTGGCGCAATGCCTAACCAATTTAAGGCTTCAAAGATGTATTGTTCAGCACCAGGAACAAAGCGGTTTTGGTCGGTATCTTCTATTCGAAGAAAGAAAACGCCATGGTGTTTTTTGGCAAATAAATAGTTGAATAGGGCAGTGCGAACGCCACCAATATGCAACGGTCCGGTTGGACTTGGAGCAAAACGAACTCTAACAGGTTTTGACATGGTCTAAAAAATTTTCGGCAAAGATAGTAAATCGAAGGTTGGATTTTGAGTTAATTGATGTCCTAAAAAACGGAGTTTGTTTATCTCATTTCCGCCGGGATTCTTTTGTTCATCACCGCAAACCATAAAGGCGGAACAAACGAAAGTACCATACTTGTTGGGTAGCCAAAAGGCAATTGTGGACTCACATCGTGGTATTCTAAGATTTGATATTTCTTTTGTGATTTGTAATGATGGTCGCTATGCCGGGTGAGTTCGTAAAGCATGATTCGGCCAAGAATGTGATTGGAATTCCACGAGTGTTTTTCGGAAACGCGTTCGTATCTCCCGGAATCTAATAGATTTCTTTTTAATCCGTAATGTTCGATGTAGTTGATGGTTTCGAGTAATAAAAACCCGACGATGCCTGCTAAAGTGGCAAATAGCAATCCATGGAATCCAAATAGAAAATAGATGAAACCAAGATAAGAAACTTGTATGATGGTAAACCAAAACATATCGTTTTTGAAAGAAAAGAAAGAGCGATGTTCAACGTCATTGAGTTTGAGTTGAATTTTCCATGCTTTGGTATAAGTTCCAATTACAGATTGCAACCAGAAAGCATACAGATTTTGATTGAATTTCGCAGTTGAAGGATCTTCGGGAGTAGCAACGTGCAAATGGTGCCCGTGATTGTGTTCGATAAAGAAATGGGTGTAATGGCTTGGAATCAAAAGAATTTTCCCAAGTATTTTTTCGATGAAGGAAGTGCGGTGCCCGAGTTCATGTGCGACGTTGATTCCGTTAGATCCTAAAATGATTCCGAGGCTCAAGGTCATTCCGATCAGTTCAGATTGCGTCAAGTTGGATGATGTAAACTTGTGCAGTGAGAAAAGAAGTGCGAAGTAAACAATCGGTACGTTTAAGTATAACAAAGTATCAAAAATTTTGTTTTTTAGTCTTTCTTCTTTTGTTGATTCATCGTAATTCCGGACGTCGATAGGCAACAACAATTCTAAAATTGGAATCAATACAAAGGCAAAAACCAAAGCAGCATACATCCAAACACCACCAAAGTATATCCCCAATAAGCCGACAAGCGGAATACTATATGCCCATAAATATTTCATAATCAGCGTAATTTTGAACTAAAATTAGTCATTCCTTTTGCTATTTCCAACGGAAAAAGTTTGCGTTTTATTTAACGTTTTCTAATTCAGATAAAATCGTACTTTTATCGGTTGTTAAAATAAAACGCAAACACTTGGATTCTACCAGCATTATTTATCAAAAATTAGAAGCTTTTATCAAGAAGTACTACACGAATGAATTGATTCGCGGGATACTTTTTTTTATTGGCTTAGGTTTGCTGTATTTCCTTTTTATTCTTTTTGTAGAGTATTTTCTTTGGCTGAAACCGATGGGAAGAACCATCTTGTTTTGGGCTTTTATTGGCGTGGAAATATTTTTATTGTTGCGTTATATTTTATTTCCGACCTTTAAGTTGTTGAAGATTCAGAAAGGCATCGATTATAAGGAAGCTTCTACCATTATTGGAAATCACTTTTCGGAAGTCAGCGACAAGTTGACCAATTTTTTGCAACTGTCTTCGCAAGGTCATCCATCGGAGTTATTGTTGGCATCAATAGATCAGAAAGCCAATTCGTTGCAAATGATTCCTTTTGGGAACGCCATTAATTTCAACAGCAACAAAAAATATATTCCATTGGCATTGTTGCCGGTCTTGTTTTTCGCTTTCTTTTATATTTCGGGGAATAGCGATATGATTTCACAGAGTTTGAATAGAGTAGTGCACTTTCAAAATCAATTTATTCCTCCAGCGCCATTTGAGTTTGTGGTTTTGAATAAGCAAATACAAACCGAGCAGAATAAAGATTTCACCTTGACGATACAAACAAAAGGTAAAGTCATTCCCGAGAATGTGATGATTTTTATTGAAGGCGAAAGTTATTTTATGGAGTCGGACAAGCCCGGTGAATTTCAATATAAATTCTCGAAGCCGTTAACTTCAATTCCGTTTTATGTTGAAGCAAATACCGTTACTTCTCCAGACTATTTGTTAAAAGTCATCACCGTGCCTTCGATTGCTAATTTTGAAATGCAATTGAATTTTCCATCTTATCTAAATAGAAAAGCAGAGTTGATAAAAGGTTCTGGAAATGCAATAATTCCAGAAGGAACAAGGGTTTCCTGGAGAATGAATACTCAAGCGACCCAAAGCGTGATTTGGTCTGATTTGAAAACAAATGCGCCTTTTTCTAGGAATGAGAACATGTTTTCATTGTCTAAATCAATATTTGAAAATACAGATTATCAAATCATTACTTCGAATGACAGGGTTGCTAATTATGAAAAGCTCAATTATCAGATTTCGGTTATCAAAGACCAATTTCCGACAATTACGGTTGATAATGCACCAGACAGTTTAAAGACCGAAAAGAAGTACGTAATAGGACAAGTGTCCGACGATCATGGTTTGTATAAATTGCATGTCGTTTATTATGAAAAAGACAAACCGCAAACACTTAAAAAGGCAGTATTAAATGTAAAGAAAGACGTTTATGATCAATTTGTTTTTTCTTTTCCAAGCACGTTGCCGGTTGAGCAAGGTGTTTCTTACGAGTATTATTTTGAAGTATTTGATAACGATGTAATTCACAATTACAAGAGTACAAAGTCTGCTGTTTTTTCAAATAGAATTGCAACTGATGTTGAGAAAGAAGATCAAATGTTGCAACAGCAAAACAGCAATATCAATGGTTTAGAAAAGTCTTTAAAGAATCAAGACAAGCAAATTTCCGAAATAGAAAAGCTTCAAAAATCGAATAAAGAGAAAGACAATTTAGAGTTTAAAGACCAGCAAAAGGTGAATGATTTCTTAGAGCGTCAAAAGCAGCAAGATAATTTGATGAAGGAGTTCGCGGAGAAGATGAAGGACAACTTAGATAAATTCAAAACAGAAAAGAAGGATGAATTTAAAGAAGAGTTACAAAAACGTTTGGAGAAAGCGGAAAAAGATTTAGAGAAGAATAAGAAGCTTTTAGATGAACTTAAAGAATTGACGGATAAGATCAAGAATGAAGATTTGATGATGAAGTTGGATGAGTTCAAACAAAACAGCAAGAATCAAACTAAGAATTTAGAGCAATTGGTTGAGTTGACAAAGAAATATTATGTAGAGAAAAAAGCAGAGCAACTAGCAGATAAGCTTGATAAATTGGCAGAAAAGCAAGATAAGTTAGCTGAAAATGAAAAGGAAAATTCAACAGAAAAGCAAAACGAAATCAATAAAGAATTTGATAAAATCCAGGAAGATCTAAAAGATCTTGATAAGGAGAATAAGGAATTGAAGTCACCGATAGATATTCCTAAAGATGCAGAAAAGGAAAAAAGCATTGATGAAGATTTGAAGAAAGCTTCAGAGGAATTGCAAAAGGAAAAGAAGGATAAAGCCAAACCAAAGCAAAAAAGTGCCTCAAAGAAGATGAAAGAAATGTCCATGAAAATGCAACAAAGCATGGAAGGTGCTGAGATGGAGCAAATGGACGAGGATGTTAAGATGTTGCGTCAAATATTAGATAATCTTTTGGCATATTCATTCTCGCAAGAAGAAGTGATGGGTCAATTTAGAGGCTTAAGAAGAGGATCACCATCCTTTAATAAGAATCTCAAGATTCAACAAGATTTGAAGCAACAATTCAAACATGTAGACGACAGTTTGTTTGCAATGTCCTTGAGGAATCCTAAGATTGCTGAAGATATTACAAGAGAAATAGGCAACGTTCATTACAACATAGACAAAGCCTTGGAAAGTTTGGTTGAGGCGCAAATTCCGAAGGGGCTTTCCCATCAACAGTATTCAGTTTCTTCAGCGAACAAGTTGGCAGACTTCTTAAGCGATTTGCTAAACAGCATGCAGATGTCGATGTCGGGTGCTGGAATGGGCAAGCCAAAGCCAGGTAAAGGAGAAGGCGGAGGTATGCAACTTCCAGATATTATTAAGAAACAGGAAGGCCTTAGGGAAAAGATGAAAGATGGGATGAAGAAAGGTGATAAGCCAGGAGATAAACCGGGAGAAGGAAAGAAACCTGGTGATGGACAAAAACCTGGAGAAGGAAAAAGACCAGGAGAAGGGAAGAAGCCGGGCCAAGGTGACAAAGGAAAGTCCGGTAAAGACGGAAAAAATGGAGAAGGAGAAGGGGAAAGTCAAGACGGCGAAAGTGGACAGGATGGAGAGGGCGACGCTAGAAACATCATGGAGATCTACAAAGAGCAAAGGCAGCTTAGAGATGCGCTTCAAAATGAGTTGGACAAGAAGGGAATGGGTGGAAGTGGACAGAATGCGTTGGGGCAAATGAAGCAAATAGAAAAGCAATTGCTTAACAAAGGCTTTAATAATGAGACCTTGCAGAAGGCCCTAAATTTAAAATATGAATTACTAAAGTTGCAAAAGGCCATTCAAGAGCAAGGCGAAGATAAGAAGCGTCAATCTGAAACTAACAAGAAGGATTTTAATAGCACAACCAATCCGTTGCCAGCCTCAGTACAACAATATCTAAATAGTGTTGAGATTTTAAACAGACAAAGTTTACCTTTGCGCACCAATTTTAATCAGAAAGTGCAAGAATATTTTAAAAGCAATGATTAGTTTTAATTATGAAACTTCGTTTAAACTAGCAAGGAAATCGGATTACGCGAAGTGGTTGTCTCTTGTTATTCAGTCTGAAGGTAAAAAAGAAGGTGATATCAATTATGTCTTTTGTGATGATGATTTTTTGGTTGAAATAAACCAGCAATATCTTAATCACGACACCTTAACAGACATCATTAGCTTTGATTATTCTGTAGGAAACGAGCTACACGGAGATATTTTTATTTCGATACAACGCGTTAAAGAAAACGCCGCTGAATTTGAGGTTTCTTTTCAAGAAGAGTTGAAACGAGTGATGGTTCATGGCGTGCTGCATTACTGCGGATACAAAGACAAGTCTGCAAAAGACGTGAAAGAAATGCGTCTAAAGGAAGATGAGAAAATAAAAATGTTTCACGTGGAACAAAAGAAGATTTAAATTTTAAATTAAAGCCTTAATGTTTCAAGATAAATATGATGTAATCGTGGTTGGCGCAGGTCATGCTGGATCTGAAGCCGCTGCTGCTGCTGCTAATTTGGGTTGTAAGACTCTGTTGGTTACGATGAGTTTACAAAACATTGCGCAGATGTCTTGTAATCCGGCGATGGGTGGTATTGCAAAAGGGCAGATTGTACGAGAGATTGATGCGATGGGTGGGTACTCTGGAATTGTTTCCGACAAAACGGCAATACAGTTCAAAATGCTAAATAAGTCCAAAGGTCCAGCGATGTGGTCACCTCGTGTTCAAAGTGACCGAATGCGATTTGCTGAGGAATGGAGGTTGATGTTGGAGCAAACGCCTAATCTCGACTTTTATCAAGAGATGGTAAAGGGCTTGTTAATTGAGAACAACAAGATTGTAGGAATTAAAACTTCCCTTGGAATTGAAATAAAGGCCAAAACCGTGGTGCTTACGAATGGGACTTTCCTAAATGGACTAATTCATATTGGGGATAAGCAATTCGGAGGTGGTAGAGCGGGGGAAAGTGCGGCATATGGCATTACTGAAGATTTGATACAAGTTGGCTTCGAATCTGGCAGAATGAAAACTGGTACTCCTCCAAGAGTTGATGGGCGTTCGTTAGATTACTCTAAAATGAATGAAGAAAAAGGAGACGGTAATCCGGATAAGTTTTCTTATTCGAACCAAACGAAACCGCTTATTCATCAAAAGTCTTGTCACATGACTTATACTTCGCTGGATGTTCATGACATACTTCGAGAGGGTTTTGACCGATCTCCTATGTTTAATGGAAGAATAAAAAGTATCGGCCCAAGATATTGCCCTTCAATTGAAGATAAAATCAATCGTTTTGCTGATAAAGAAAGACATCAGTTGTTTGTTGAACCGGAAGGATGGAATACCGTTGAAGTTTATGTGAATGGATTCTCAACGTCATTGCCAGAGGAAATTCAGTTTAAAGCATTGCGTTCGGTTGTTGGTTTTGAAAAAGTGAAGTTTTTTAGACCAGGATACGCAATTGAGTACGACTATTTTCCGCCAACCCAATTAAAACATACGCTAGAAACCAAATTGGTAGAAGGGTTGTATTTTGCAGGTCAAATTAATGGAACTACAGGTTATGAGGAGGCAGCGTCTCAAGGTTTAATGGCCGGAATCAATGCGGCATTGAAAGTTAAGGAACAAGAACCGCTAATTCTAAAGCGAGACGAAGCGTATATAGGCGTTCTAATTGACGATTTAATCACAAAAGGAACAGAAGAGCCTTATAGGATGTTTACTTCAAGAGCGGAGTTTAGAACGTTGCTGCGCCAAGATAATGCTGATTATAGATTAACTCCGATGTCAAATGCTATTGGTTTAGCGTCTGACGAGCGATTAAAACGTATGGAGTATAAATTTAATGAGGCTGAAAAAATGGTGGCCTTTTTCAAAGAAACTAGCGTTAGCATCGCGGAAGCAAATCCTGTTTTGGAAGCAAAGGAATCTGCATTGGTGAGTCAATCGGATAAGATGTTCAAGATCTTTTCGAGACCTCAAATAGAATTAGATGATGTTCTAAAGTTTGAAAAAGTAAAATCTTATTTAGATGAAAACCCACTAGATCAAGAAATTTTGGAGCAAGCTGAAATTCAGGTTAAGTATTCAGGTTATATTGAAAAAGAGAGGAATAATGCTAATAAATTGACGCGTTTAGAAGATGTCAAAATTCCAGAATTCTTCGATTATCATAAAATAAAGTCGATGTCGATAGAGGCCAAGCAAAAGCTCTCATCAATTCGACCGATTACTATTTCGCAAGCTTCGCGAATCAGCGGCGTTTCTCCTTCTGATATTTCTGTGCTTCTAATTTATATGGGAAGATAATATGTTTCACGTGGAACGACAAAAGCAAACCTTTATGAATAAAAGGATTACAGTATTTTTGTTTTTATTTATTTCACTTTCAAGTTGCAATGTGTCTCGGCAAACCGTGCAAATTCCAGATTATATTCTTGTACCTAATGGAAAAGAAATATTAGGAAATAAAGGTTTAAATGCGTTTCTATTCGAAAATAACACCAAGAACTTAACAATAGAAAAGTATCTCTCCATGAGATTTAAAGGGGAGAATTACTATGCCAGTGAATATTGGATTACCATTGAAAAAAACAAATACAAATTAATTATTTATAGCAATGATGAATTTGAAAAATATTTTAATAGTGCAAACTACGCCGTTATAAATTTAGAACCGGAAAACGCAAAAAATGGAGAACAACGTAAATTTATTGCTTTTTCAGTAATCAACGACAAGAATGAGGATTGTCTTGCAAATGATTCCTTATTTCAAAACATCGTGGTTAGTTACCTCAAGAAATTAAAAGACGAATATTATAATTTATAATGGACATTTCTAAATATCAACATTATCTTGACGTCAAAGATCATTCTATATCGAAAGAAGACTTTCGCTTACTTAGAGATGAATCTATTGATTTGGTCTTTACTTATCCACAACCCAAGGAAGAAAAATTAGCCTCGTATTACGAAAGCGAGGATTATATTTCTCATACAGACGGCAAGCGTTCCTTATTTGAAAAAGTATATCAATTCGTCAAGAATATTGCTTTAAAAAAGAAAATGACTCTAATTAATCAGCTTCAACATAGTAAAGGACTGTTACTAGACATCGGAACGGGAACAGGTGATTTTCTTTCCCAAGCGAAAATAGACGGATGGCAAATCATCGGAGTAGAACCCAATGAAAAGGCAAAAAACATAGCTTTGACAAAAGGCGTAACTTATGTTGATAGTACGAGCGAATTGGAAGACCATTCCGTTGATGTGGTTACCATGTGGCACGTCTTAGAACATGTGCCAGATGTTAATGCGCAAATCAGAGAACTAAAGCGTTTACTGAAGCCCACAGGAACAATTGTTATAGCGGTGCCAAATTTTAACTCGTATGACGCAAAACATTATGGAGAATTTTGGGCTGCATATGACGTTCCAAGGCATTTATGGCACTTTTCTCGATTTTCAATTGAAAACCTTTTTGAAAGAGAAAAACTACAATTAGTTGATACGCTACCGATGATGTTTGATTCATTCTATGTTTCATTATTGTCTGAAAAATATAGAAACGGTAGAATGAATTATTTTTCAGCAATTCGGATTGGCCTGCAATCAAATTTAAAAGCGAGGAAGTCGAAAGAATACTCTTCGCATATCTATGTGATTAAGAATAAACAAGAATAAGCTAATCTATGCCTTTTGCTGGAGAAGCTTTTTAGATAAAAATAAATTAATACTTTTGAATCTCAATTAACCATCTTATTATGAAAAAATCCTTTTTAATTTGTTTGCTAGCAATTGCAATTGTTTCATGCAACAAATCAACCACTCCAACAAAAGAAATGAAAACGGCTTACGTCGATACCTCAAAATTATTGGAGGAATATACCGAAGCTAAAGACATTGAAACAAAATATAAAGCCAAAGGAGATGAAATGGGCAAAGAGCTAGAAGGCGAAGTGGCTAGATTTAAGGCGGAAGCATCTAGTTTTCAAAAGAATGCACAAGCCAAGGGGCAAGCATGGGCGCAAGAAAATGGCGCTCGTCTTCAGAAAAAGGAACAAGAGTTAAGTTATGCACAACAAGCATTAGTTCAACAACTTAGAGATGAAAGCGGTGTTGAAATGGACACATTGGTGAAAAAAGTAAAAAAATTCATCAAAGACTACGGAAAAGAAAAAGGCTATACCTATATCTACGGAACCGGAGAAGCTGCATCAATCCTGTATGCAGAAGATAAATTAGATATCACAGCCGAAATTGTCAAGCTTTTGAATGATAAATACAAATCATCAGATAAAAAAGTTGGTAAAAAAGAAGATGAAAAATAGTTGTGAATTATAGAAACTAAAATTAGCCTCATTCTTATTTGATAGAGGCTTTTTTTATAAACACAATGAATCAAACCCATAGTAAATCAATGCGGAAATTTTTTCTAAAATTGCTTCTGTTTATTGCCCCGTTTGTGTTAATGTATGTAGCACTAGAAGTTTTCTATAGAAATGTCCCAAACAATTACAGCCTTAAAAATCAAGAAATTAACAAGAATTCTCAAAAAATAGAAGTGCTTCTTTTTGGTGATTCCCATTGTTTGTATGGTCTAAATCCAAGTTGCTTTTCAAAAAACACGTTTAATCTCTCCAACGTTAGTCAAACCATATATTTTGATAAGCTACTCTTTGAAAAATATGTCGATAAACTCCCAAAACTAAAGCAAGTTGTGTTTTGCATTGAATATACAAACCTAAGTCAAATAGATAATTCTGGCGACGATGGTTGGCGAAAGTTCTATTACCAACGTTTTATGCATCTCGAAGTTCCATCGATTTCTGCATTTGATCTAAGAAATTACTGCCTAGCGTTTACGCAAAGTTTCTACAAATCAAGGGATTTGGTCAAACGTTATGTAAAGAAAAAAACCATTCTCGATTGTGATTCGCTCGGATGGGGAACAAATTACAAAAAAGCAGATCGAATTCCACCAGCACAAGTGGCGCAAAGCAGAGCCATTATTCAAGAAGATGGCTTGATGGATTTTGAAGTAAACAAAAGCAGAATCAACGATATCATTCAGAAATGCAAGCAACGAAACATCCAAGTGTTAATTGTTTCTATGCCGCAAACGAAAATTTATGAAAGCTACTTGAATCAAAATAAATTAAGCAAAATAAAATCGACTTGTTCTGAGTTTCAAACTAAGAATCCAAACGACGTGTTTTATCTCAATTTATTTGATGATGCTCGTTTCACTGAGGAGGATTTCTATGATGCGGACCATCTCAATAATGAAGGCGCGCTTAAATGCTCTAAAATTGTAAATGACTATTTAACAAGCATTGAAAAATAAAAATCACTATTTTTGTTTTCTAATCTAAGCCAAATGGAAACTATCTCAGCCGAAGCAAAATACACGCTTCAATTTATCAATCAAACGCAAAGATCTATTTTTCTAAC
>CANHEA010000083.1 GCA_947459635.1 Flavobacteriaceae bacterium
GGTTTGAAAATTTCGACTTTTTGTTTGGCAAATTGAGCCCGTTTTAGGCGCCGAATTAATTCCTCTGTTTTTCCCGAAAACATAGAGCCACAGATTACTTCTATCCATCCAAATTGTTCTTTATGATTGACTGTATTTTCGAGAAACATTTTGTACTTTTCTTGTGCTTAAGATGAATAGATTTTATTACTTTGTAGGGTAAATAAACCGATATAAAAATTACTATATTTACGCCGTTGTCAAAAGTAGAAAAATTTTACTTAAGGATACTTCTTCCTTTGACGAAATAAACTGTAAAGAAGATAATTATTAAAAACTAACCCACCCAAGGTAATTTTAAAAGTTATGAAGAAAAAATTGGAAGCCGAATTAATTAGTATCGCTCATCGAATTTTAAAACTCAAAAATAAATCAGACTTAATTCAACTGCATCAAGAAACGCAAAAACTCTATGAGAAACTGTCTGTTTTGCGCTTTGTGGAAGACAATTTTGCCGATGCCAAACCTACCATTGGTCTTTCCGAAATAGAAGAAAAAATCGAAATCGCTTTTGAAACAGAACCAGAAGTTGCTGCAGTTGAGGAAAATGAGCCAGTTGTAGCAAACGAAGAAGAAACTGCTGCCACAGTTGAAGATGATGTTGCTGAAGATACAGTAGAAGATAATACTGAAGAAGAAGAACCGCAAACAGTAAATGAAGAAGTAATAGAAGAACCAGAAGCCACTTCAGAAGTCGAAATTGAAGAAGAAATTGCCGAAGAAGTAACCTTCAAACCAGCTTTCGAATTGTCCTTCGATGCTAAAGATGAGGAAGAAGAAGTAAAAGAGGAAACTAAACCCGCCTCGTCACAAATTACATTCGATGATTTGTTAGGTCCAGATTATGTAGATCCCGTTTTTGTAAAACCAGAAGACTTGGTCGCTGAAATAAAAGAGAAAGATCCCAACAATGTCATTCCAATAGGACGAAGCTACAATGATGATGCTCCAGTAATTTCTATGAATAGTGATTTTGGGTCAAACACTGTTTCGATAAATGATCGCATGGCCAAAGGAATTATTATTGGCCTCAATGATAGAATTGCTTTTATGAGTCATTTGTTTGCTAACAGCAGCGAAGATTACAACCGCGTTTTATCGCAATTGATGACTTTCGATACTTTTCAAGAAGCCCAAGATTTTATTGAAAACATGGTCAAACCAGATTATGATAATTGGGAAGGCAAGGATGAATATGCATTGCGTTTCATGGAAATAGTAGAAAAAAAGTTTTCGTAGAACAATAGAAAAACAAACACGAATTCCACTAATTTGCACTAATTTTTTCGTGTTAATTCGTGGAATTCGTGTTTAACAAAGACACCAATTATGTCAAAACTATACATCGTTCCAACCCCAATAGGCAATTTAGAAGACATGACGATTAGAGCCATTCGGGTCTTGAAAGAAGTCGACTTAATCTTGGCTGAAGATACTAGAACCAGCGGGAAACTGCTGAAGCATTTTGAAATTGCGACGCATATGCACAGTCATCACATGCATAACGAACACAAAACGGTTGAGAATCTCATTTCCAGATTAAAAGCCGGAGAAACAATCGCGTTAATCTCTGATGCAGGAACACCCGCGATTTCCGATCCTGGGTTTTTACTCACTCGCGCTTGTGTCGAGAATAACATTACAGTGGAATGTCTTCCTGGCGCCACTGCTTTTGTTCCCGCTTTGGTCAACAGTGGTTTACCCAACGATAGGTTTGTTTTTGAAGGCTTCTTGCCAGAAAAAAAAGGAAGACAAACGCGATATTTGGCCTTGGCAGAAGAAACCCGAACCATGATTTTGTATGTTTCCCCACATAAATTGGTCAAGACTTTAGCAGAATTTGTTACTTATTTTGGTGAAGATCGACAAGTTTGTGTTTCCCGTGAACTATCTAAACTTCATGAAGAAAACGTTCGCGGCACGACCAAAGAAGTGTTGACTCATTTTGAAAACAAACCGCCAAAAGGTGAAATCGTGGTTGTCGTTGCTGGTAAAAACCTGGGCAATAAGAAGGAATTAAAAGACTAAAACCAGTATTGTTTTTTGGGCGTTACCGCGCCGGAAAAGGCGGGTCGGGCTTTTCGCTGCTATCTTTTGTTCGTGCCTCACAAAAGGATATCCGCTGCAATCCCTAACGCGACCGGTGCAATATAACACGTTTCGATAAGCCTCATAAAACAGCTATAATTTTTCTTATTTTTGTCAGGGAAATTGCATCGCGCATCAGATGCGAAGCCTGTTTTGTTAAACATAAATTAGATTGTTTTGAAAAATTTACTACTCTTTCTTTTATTAGCTATTGGACCGATTGCTTTATCGCAAACGAAATCAAAACCAAAATCTAAAACTGCAGATTCTAAATTCAACATCCAAATTCAGGGGCTTGTACTAGACAATTGCTCGAAGAAGTCGGACATAGCCTTTGGTGAATTTCATGGTTCGGATGCAGAAGTGCAGAAAATGAATCCCAATGCTAAAGGTGAATTTACAGCAAGTTATTGGCTTAAAGAGCCAGGATTATTTTTCTATAGAATAGGAAGTGTTACCCAGTATTTTTTAATTAGTCCAAGGGAAAAAATCTATAAAATTGGTTTGAGTTGCAACAAAAACGCATTAGAACCATTGCAGGTTTTTAACTCGACCGAAAATAAGGCGTATCAGGAATTTGTATACTTGAATACATCACTAACTGCTGATTTAGAAAATTACCGCGATAAGAACCTGAAGGACACGCTTGTTTTTAAGGAGTTCAGCGGTAAGTTGCGTGATTATCAAAAGAAATCTGCGGCATTAGCGAAGAAGTACACCAATTCCTATGTTGCCAATCGGCTTGTATCTGCTGACCGGTTGAGTGAGGTAGATTTCTCATCTATTCAAAAACTTAGAGAGAGCTATTTTAAGAGACCCGTTTTTGCAGATCAGAAATTCTATAATACGATGCTGCCATCCTACCTGTTAGAGAATTATCTTAATTTTATTATAGACAAGAATGACAATTCCTTTGCAGCATTTGAATCGTTGCTCAACGTCGCTTCGAAAAATCCTGCGGCTGCACAACGTTTTCAGGATCTTTTGTATGAAGCAATCAATAAGAGTAAACGACAAGATTTGATGCGAAGTTATATCTATTGGGCAAAAGCACACCCAGATAAGATGCTCAATGAGATGACAAAATTTAAGTTAGAGGGACTTTCCAAAAGTATGGTTGACGCCCAATTCATCAACATTACACTTAAAGACACACTCGGAAATACCCGCGAATTAAAAGATGCGGTAACTACGTCAAAATATACGTTGGTAGCCATTTACAATCCTGATTGTTCACACTGTATCGAAACATTGCCTAAGTTGATTCCTATTTGGGAAAAATACCAATCGAAAGGGTTAAAAATCTATACCGTTGCAGCAAAAAATGACAATACACTTTGGCTCGAATTTATCAAGAAACATACTGCTCCTGGCTGGATCAACGTCATGGAAGATCAAACAAACAGCAGCTTTGGTAAATATTCAATCACCTCGCTACCTTCTTTTGTCCTGATTGATACACAGGGAAAAATAGTTGCTAGAATGGTGGCTAATGAAGTTGTGGCTGAGTTACAAAAATGGTTGTCTCCACTTTAAACTTCCAAATCAACAAACGAAAAAGATTTTCCACTAAACAAACCTTTGTCCGATAATTTCAAATCAGGGATGACCAAAAGCGCCATAAAAGAAAGCGTCATAAAGGGCGCATTCAGTGTACTTCCGAGTTCTTTGGCCATGGCATCAATTTCTTGGTAGGATTTTCCGGTCTCCCAACCATTGGTGTCGCTCATGATTCCGGCAACTGGAAGCGCAAGTGATTTTCTGTTGTCACCATCAACAGCACAAATACCACCGGTGTTTTCTATGATGAGGTTGACCGCCTTGCAAATTTCTTCATCGGATGTTCCGACGACCACAATATTATGACAATCATGCGCTACTGAACTCGCAATAGCGCCTTTTTTCAATCCAAAATTCTTGATAAAGGCAATCGCTGGTTTTGTGTCTTGATATCTATTGACCACCGCCATTTTTAATATATCATTTGAAGTGTCAACTAAAATTTTTCCTTCTGATAACAATGCTTGGCAGTGAATTTCATTAGTAATTAATTGTCCTTCCAAAGCTTCGATTACTCTAATTTTCGAAGCATTTCCAGATACGCAAAAGTCAGAAACGTTTTTCTTTGATGTGTTGAAATTATTTGGGGTTTCAAAGGGTACATGTTCAACAAAAGAATGACCATTTTCCGCGACCAATTCCCCATCGATATAGGTTTGTATCACTTTAAAATCAACCAAATCTTCTACAACTATAAAGTCTGCAGCATCATTCATTTGAAGTAAACCTACATTCATCTTATAGTGATGAACTGGGTTACTACAAGCCACCTGCAATACTTTAAAAACATCCATTCCTTTCGCGACAGCACGCGCACAAAGCGCATTGATATGATTAACAATCAAATCGTCAGGATGCTTGTCATCGGAGCAAAACATCATATTTTCAAAATGCTCTGGTAGCAAATCAATCAACGCTTCGAAGTTTTTGGCGGCACTTCCTTCACGAATCAGGACTTTCATTCCAAGCGATAATTTCTCTTGCGCTTCATCAAACGTAAAACACTCATGATCGGTGGTGATGCCAGCAGCAATGTATTTTTTTATGGGTTCACCTCGAAGCCCAGGCGCATGGCCATCGACGGGTTTTCCGAAGTGTTTTGCCCATTCAATTTTCTTTAGAACTTCGGGATCGTCGAATAGTACGCCCGGATAATTCATCATTTCTGATAAATAAAAAATATCAGGATGGGCCATCAATTCCTTGATGTCTTCTGCATCTATGATGGCTCCAGCAGTTTCAAACGCAGTAGCAGGAACGCAAGATGGAGCGCCAAAATGAAATTTCAACGGCACTTTCTTACTATTTTCGATCATATAATAAACACCTTCTTTTCCGAGTACATTCGCAATTTCATGCGGGTCGGAAATAGTAGCGACGGTTCCGTGAAGTACCGCCAGTTTTGCAAATTCTGAAGGTACTAGCATCGAGCTTTCAATATGAATGTGCGCGTCTATAAAGCCTGGTAGAATATACGTTTTTACGTTGTGTTCTTTTGCTGCAATGGAAGTGATTTTTCCATTTTCGACAGTAATTTCACCAGAATAAATACGTCTGTTTTTGATATCTACTATTTGACCTTGGATTTGCATGAGATTGTAATTTTAAACAAATAACGAAATTTTTTTGAAATGAATTTTCATGTCGATGCTAAAGTTACTTCTATTTGTTTTTTTTCTAAATTTGAAAAACAATTCATTGAGTATACACCAAACAAATTTTATCTTATGCGCTGGACAATCAAACCACAACCAGAACCGGAACAGTTGAAACATCTGATGGATGTTTTGAATATTGACGCTGTAACCGCGACACTTTTAATTCACCGAGGCATCACGACCTTCGAGCAAGCCAAAGCTTTTTTTCGACCCAATTTAGAAGATTTACATGATCCTTATTTGATGAAAGATATGGATTTGGCGGTAGATCGGATCGAAAAAGCAATTCAAAATCAAGAAAACATACTAGTCTTCGGAGATTATGATGTAGACGGAACAACAGCAGTTTCCCTGGTTTCGTCCTATCTAAAGACTATTTATCCGAACATTGCGACCTACATTCCAGATCGATATGACGAAGGTTATGGTATTTCTTATAAAGGAATCGACTTTGCCGATGATAACGGTTTTTCGTTGATTATTGCTTTAGATTGTGGTATCAAATCGATAGACCATATCGATTACGCGCATGAAAAAAACATCGATTTTATTATTTGTGACCACCATCGTCCCGGCGATGTTTTACCGAAAGCGGTCGCGGTCTTAGACCCAAAACGAGAAGATTGCAGTTATCCTTATGATGAACTTTGTGGCTGTGGCGTTGGATTCAAGTTGATTCAAGCGTTGGGCCAAAACAGAAATCAAACGATTGATGATTTTGTTCCGTACTTAGATTTAGTAGCAACGGCCATTGCGGCAGACATTGTTCCCATTACCGGCGAAAACCGGATCTTGGCTTATTTTGGATTGCAGGTGATCAATAGTGAGCCTCGTCCTGGAATTCAGGCGTTGATTCAACAAGTAAAAAAGAAAGAACTCACGATTACAGATGTCGTTTTTATTGTCGCTCCCCGGATAAACGCCGCGGGTCGCATTAAACACGGGAATCACGCTGTAGAATTACTTACCGAATTCAATTTAGCGCAAGCGCAACAGTTTGCGTCTGAAATAGAACAATACAATTCAGATCGTAAAGATTTGGATAAATCCATCACCAAAATGGCTTTGCATCAAATTGAAGACAATAATGAAAAAGAGCAATTCACTACGGTCGTTTTTCAAGAAGATTGGCATAAAGGGGTAATCGGAATTGTAGCTTCGAGATTAATAGAAGTCTATTACAGACCCACCATTGTCTTTACCAAAAGTGGCGACAAATATGCGGCGTCGGCGCGCTCTGTTGTTGGATTTGATGTTTACAATGCGCTAGAAGCATGTGCGGAACATTTGGAACAGTTCGGAGGTCATATGTATGCGGCGGGGATGACTTTGAAACCTGAAAACTATCAAAAATTTAAAGACGCATTCGAAAAAGTAGTTCAAGAAACCATTGCACCCGAAATGCTGACGCCTGAAATTGAAGTGGATGCAGCAATAGATTTTGCTGAAATCACGCCAAAGCTAACCCGAATTCTAAAACAGTTTGAACCCTTTGGTCCGCAGAATCGAACGCCTGTATTCTGGAGTAAAAATGTAGTCGATACCGGCTACGGTAAAACAATAGGGTCCGACAATACGCATTTAAAGTTTACGCTGAAACAAAAAAATTCACCAAGTTTTTCAGCCGTTGGGTTCGGTCTCGCAGATAGGTTAGAATTAATACAAAACAAAAAACCTTTTGAAGCGGTTTATTGCATCGAGGAAAACGAGTGGAATGGAATGGTTTCTGTGCAATTGAGATTGAAAGATCTAAAATAGATTTCCAGAAATCCATTGTTTTCTGGATTGATAATAATTACATTTTATTTTTAATAAACTTGCCGTAGGACAATATTTTACCTTCCTCATTTTTGATTGCATAAAAGTAAAACCCATCAGAAAAAGTGGAGGTATCAATTTTGACGACGTCTTTTGCACGAGCCTGTTTTTGCGTAATGATTTTGCCTTGAAAGTCGAAAATCTCAATAAGACCAAAACTAAAATCAAGTTTATCGGTTGTAATATTAATTTCCTTGTTTGCCGGATTAGGAAAGCAAATAGCACTTTCGTTTTTTTGGAAAGTAGTTTGCGCTAAATTTTGTTGAAAATAATTGCGAAGCAGCAACTCTCGATCCGTCATAGTCGTAGGAAGAATGGGGTCATAATAGCCCGTTGAATGCTCAACACTCCAACCATCCCATTCTCGAAAAGCATGAAAAGTCCAATCCCAATTGTACTCTTCAAAAAGTTCGATACAATCGCGTAAATAGTTAAACGTGCTGTTGTTCGGCGCCCATCGAATCGAGCTAAACTCGCCAATATAAATAGGCACGCGGTATTTTTCTTGATAGTCTTTCAATGGCTGAAGTAATTGTCGTAAGACCTCTTTATCATAATAGGTGCCATCAATCATTCCTGGATAAGAGTAAGCGGTGGCATACCCTGGCAATGTTTGATGGGTAAATTGTTGCGGTGTATACATATGTACACTATAAATGATATTAGGTATTGAAAAATCAATTGGTTTGATATCATCTAACGTAATTTTGTAATTTAGACTTTCAATAATGATTGGCTTATCAGCATCAACGCTGCGAACAGCATTTACCAAGGCTTCGGCTAAAGAAGGCCACAATTGGATACTGTTGTCTAAGGGCCAGGTATAGTCGTAGGGATATTGATAACTTACAACGGGCTCATTCGCTACATCGTAGGCCCAGACAGCCTCTTTGTTTTTATATCGATTTGCAATTAAAGTCCAAGTTTGTATTAGTCTTGTTTGGGCCGCCTGACTAGTAAATAGCCCTTGAGACAATCCTGCCAAACCCACGACCATGTGGAGTCCGTTGGCTGTACTCCATTTTACTAACGTATCCATTCGTGTTAATTCTGATTGCAATACAGCATCAAAATCGGGTCTCAATAAACCATCAGTAAATTGATCTCCACCAATTTGACATCGAATCGTATTGGCATGCCAATCATAACTTAACTCATCAAGGTCGCTTTTTAAAATGCTGTTGCTTCTCACATTCATTCCCCTAAACATACCCATATGGGTTTTATTAATGGGAATGTTTGGGTCGCGCGCTGGTGGCATTGGCTCAGCAATGACTTGAACATGAATATTGTCTATCCAAAATTTCCCCGATGCATTATAAATCCCGATTTGTATACTTAGTCCGATTACATCAGCATCTATCTTAAGCGTTTTTCCCACTTGTGTCCAGTCAAATGTATTGGATACAACAGGGATTCGATAATATCTTGTTGTGTTTGTATTTGTTGTAGCTACAAGTTGAACTACCATACCATCATTGCCACCTCCGGTTAAATTTTCACCTTTAATACTTGCGGACATAGCAATGGTATTTTCTAGTAGGTTTGTCAAAGAAATAGGAGTTGATACTAACAGCGAAGTTGTCGATGAAGCATTAAATAAAATTCCATTTCCCGAAAAGCCGGCTGAAAATGAGTAATTTGTTGTTGGTAACCAGGCCGCATTACTGTTCTGGAAGTTTTCAAAATCATCATCAAAAACGACATGGTTTATTTGACCATTAGACGTAAAACAAAAAAGAATAAGAAATATAAATAATTGAATATCAATTAATTTAAGATTTAATTTTTTATTCATTTTATTAAATTTTAAAGATTGAAAAGTACTAAATTAAATACTTAAGGTTGTTAAAAGTCAATTTTGATAAAGATATATTGTAGGTGCGAACTATAAGTTTTTTTCGAACTTATATTCTTTCAATTCAAAACTTGTTCCGTCGAAAACACCATAAGTAAAATAGCCAATCCAGTCGCCTAAATTCACGTATTCGGAATTTTCCCCGACCTTAATGATCATTGGTAAATGCCGGTGGCCAAAAATGAGGTAATCAAAATGCTGTGCTTCTAATTTTCGTTTTGAATATTGAACCAGCCATTCGTTGTCTTCTCCAAGAAATTTCACATCAGCATCGCCTGAAATCAGTTTGTTCTTAACGGAAAGATAATGCGCCAACGAAACACCAATGTCAGGATGCAACCAGCGGAATATCCATTTGGAAAGCGGATGGACAAACACTTTTTTCATTCGTTTGTAGCCTTTGTCTCCAGGACCTTTACCGTCACCGTGGCCAATTAAAAAGGTTTTGTTTCCAAAAGTATAAACTTGATTGTCGTGATAAACCGGAATATTCAATTCTTTTTCGAAGTAATCAGTCATCCACAAATCATGGTTGCCGACAAAAAAATAAATAGGGATGCCGCTATCTCTGATTTCTGCAAGTTTCCCCAGTACCCTGATAAATCCTTTCGGGACCACTTTTTTATATTCAAACCAAAAATCAAATAGATCTCCCAATAAAAATATGGCTTCCGCGTCCTTCTTAATTTCATCTAGCCAAGCGACGAATTTTTGTTCACGTGGAAAACTTAATTCCGCTGTTGGCGCGCCAAAATGTTGGTCAGAGGCAAAGTATATTTTTTTGTTTGGAGTCATAAATGAATTGCTCTTTTGGGATTCAAATTACAAATTGTCGCTTGCAAACCATTGTGCGAAAGAAGTGTCAGTTTCTTGTAATTTTAACGAATGTAATTCGATGGTTTTTGGCAATCGGCTCTTTATTTTTTGCGCAAAATCGATAACCATGTTTTCGCTAGTGGGCTGGTAATCGACCAGAATAACGTGATGGCCGCGATCTATTAGTTCGTTCGCCAATTCTATATGTGGTGTAGTTTGATTAAAAACTGTTGCGTGATCAAAATGGTCGACAATTTCTTCTTTGACAATTTTCTTTAGATCTGAAAAATCGATTACCATTCCGTATTTGACGTTGTTACGGTCCGAAATAGGAACACCTATTACGGTTACGGATAATTTATAACTATGACCATGCACATTCTTGCATTTCCCATCATAACCGTATAACGCGTGACCCGTTTCGAAACTAAATTCTTTGGTAATTCTAATGTTGCTCATCTCATAAAATTTGAAGCAAAGGTAATTACTTTTCAAATAAACTGCCCAGATTTTAATATGGACAGTAATCATAAAAAAAGTCGCATTGAAGCGACTTGATGTGGGTTCGATTAGGAACTACGGATTTTCCTGAAAAGTTTGATTTTCGTTCTTTTCAGCCGCTCTAACATTGAGGACATTGTTGTTCTCTTCTATGACAAAAGCGACAAAACTAATATTCTCAACATTACTTACGGTTGCAGGTATCGGAATAGAAAAATTAGTAGTTACTGTTTGATTGTAGTTGGTGTTTTCAAGCGGATCTCCTAACAAATTTGTTAATGATGCTCTGAGAACATGATTATGCTCAAAATCAGGTATGGGGTTGATTCCGCCATAAAAATTAGAATAGTTGGTTTGTTTGTGTATTAATTTGTTTTCCAACAAGTAGACAACCAATTTTAGATTTGAATAATTTTGAGCAAATTTCACATTGACAGCAAGATTAATATTACTTGCAGTTACCTCGGAGTCTAAAGCCAACCCAAGACCGCAATTATTACTTGTCAAATTAAGTACTTGCTGCACGTTGTTGACCTCAGGGAATGTCCAAGTTGTGGTTCTATTTAATCGAGATTGTGGCAACGCCAATTCGCTGTTGGGAGAAATCAAATTCTGAAGAGGTCCAATTCCTATAAAATTATAAGGATCGTTCCCATTATGAATAGCAACGGATACGACACGATCAGACTGTTCCTTTGCTTGCTCAATTGCGTACGAGACTCGCGCGCAATTTCCGCACCATGTCCCAGTATAATCTTCTATTAATACTTGTTTCTTAAAAAGGCCAGAAATTGGATCGGCATCTACGCTGTCATCTACCGCGATTGGGCTATAAACCACGATTGCATCGCTACAAGATAAGACGGTAAGACTTAAAAATAAGACTGCGATATAGTAATAATTTTTCATTGCGAAAAAAATAGAATTCTAAAATACAAATAAAACAAATTATATTTTATTTTAATGATTATAATTTATTTATTTGCAGTTAAATCAATACAATTATGAAGAAATTTTTCCTCCTTTTGTTTTTTGTCAATCTAAGTGTTTTTGCGCAAAA
>CANHEA010000084.1 GCA_947459635.1 Flavobacteriaceae bacterium
ACTAGACAAACTAGTTCAGCTTTAGCTATCTATGAAGTGAATGCTTATCCAAACCCTTATGCTGAAACATTCAAATTGAATGTAAACACATCAAGCGAGGATCAAGTAGGAGTAAGAGTATATGACATGTTAGGCCGTGAGGTTGAAGCTCGTCAAGCATCTGTTGCTGCTATCACTAACTTAGAAATCGGTTCACAATATCCTTCTGGAGTTTACAACATTATTGTAACTCAAGGAGCTAACGTGAAAACGGTAAGAGTAATCAAAAGATAATTAGATTGTCTTTATAAAAGAGAAACCGCTTCGGAAACGAAGCGGTTTTTTTTTGTTTAAGCAAAATCTAGTTTTTTGAGAAAAGTAGCAACATTCTTTAAACGAGCGTTAAATTTTATAAGTATTTGTTGTAAAGCGTGTTATGCGATTATTTTTAGTAATATCTTTAAAAAAAATAAACTAATAGCTATGAAAAAAATTATACTTCTATCTTGCTCTCTATGTGCATATTTTGCCAACGCTCAAAATATAACTTTTACAGATTCTTTGTTAAAAGGTGCTATTATCGATTCCCCCGCTGTGGGGTATAGTACCAGTTTCACTGACTTAAACGGAAATGTTATCACCAACGTCGATACAAATAATGATGGTGAAATTAGTATTTCTGAAGCTGAGAATATCGTTAATATAGATTTCTATTATCTACCTTTCACCGATTTAGAGGGTCTACAGTACTTTACCAATGTAAAGACAATTAGTTCTTTAAACAGTTACGCAACTACTTTTAATTTTCCGCAATTAACAAATTTGGAAGAACTGACCTTAAGTGGCGTTTCAGGTCAACAAACATTAACAAATTTCGATGTGTCCAATAATCTAAATCTTAAAATACTAGAGTTAAATACCGGTTTCGCTAGCACAGTCGATTTGTCTAGCAATGTCAATTTAAGAGAGCTGCGACTTACTGACACGTCAACTAATTTGAATTTAATCTTAGACAATTTGGTTAACTTAAGAAAACTATCCTATTACGGCAGTCTTCCTACTTTGAACATTTCGGATTGCATTAGACTTATAGAAATTGGTATCGGCTATATAACGGCACAGAATATTGGTCTTTCCTCTATCAATTTGACGAATCAACCATTGCTAGTTAACCTATATATCAACAACACTAACATTACTACCTTGGACTTAAGTGCCAATATTAATCTAGAAAATGTGTATGTTCAAGGCAATCTGCTTCAAAGTATCAATTTCGGAAGTCTATATTATGTTAGAAATTTGTATTGTGAAAATAACCAAATAACATCTCTTGACTTAAATAACTTTCAGAATCTTGAAATACTTTCCTGCTCAAATAATAATTTGACAGAATTAAAACTGAAAAATTTCAAAATTGAACAATATATCGATTTTAATGGTAATCCAAATTTGGCCTATGTTTGTTGTGATCAAGAGCAGGAGGTTTATGTTCAAAACCAAGCCTTATTGTATGGGAATTACGATGCGGTAGTAAACTCTGACTGTTCAAGTAATGGCGTTTTCGGAACAGCAACGGTAGAGCCCTTAAAGAACAAAATAACATTATTTCCAAATCCTACTAGTAACTATTTATATATTAATAATGCTGAAAACATCGAAAGCGTTACCTTATTTGATGTTAATGGCAGAGCAATAAAAGCAATCAACATAGAATCTAACAAAATAGATGTTTCAAATCTTCAAATTGGAATTTATTTCATGAAAGTAAAAACGAATAATAGCTACGAGACTATGAAATTCATAAAAGAATAGTAATCGTAGGAAAATAAATAACAAAAAAAACCGCTTTAGAAATAAGGCGGTTTTTTTATTGATTTGAAACACATCGAAATCCAATGTGTTCCATTCCTGTGTCTGGTGTTTCTTTCATTCTTCGGGCATTTCGATAGCCGGAACAGTAACCATCGTTGCATAAAAAAGAACCACCGCGAATTGTTCTCTTGGAAGCATAAAGATCATCAGGATCATCACTTTTTGTGGGACCTTTAGGATTTTTTACTCCATGCGAAACCAAGCGGTAGTAATTATAACCGTACCAATCTTGGCACCATTCCCATACATTTCCCGCCATATCATACAACCCATAACCATTCGCAGGAAAGGTCTTGACTGGTGCGGATTTCAGATATAAGTCTTTGTTAGTATTGAAATACGGAAACTCACCTTGCCAACTATTAGTTTTTGGTTTTCCTTCCTCTACGGGTTCATTTCCCCATGTGTATACGTTGTTTATTAGTCCACCACGTGCCGCAAATTCCCATTCTGCTTCCGTTGGCAATCGTTTCTTGGCCCAGCGGCAATAGGCTTGCGCATCATCCCAAGAAACTTGAACTACAGGATAATTCTCTTTACCAATGATATTTGACTGTGGTCCGGAAGGATGTTTCCAATTGGCGCCAGATTCCATTTTCCACCAGTAGTCACGTTCTGTCTTCACAGTTTGAAAAACGAGCGCTCCCGGCATCAATTGGTCTTCTGAAGGTTTTGGCGTTCCAGGTGGCAGTTGCTTTTTCAAGACCTCCCAATCGATTTTCTTTTCTGCTGTAGTGACGTATTTTGTAGCAGCAACAAATTGTGCGAATTGCGCATTGGTGACTTCTGTTTTATCAATCCAAAATCCGCTTAGTTGCACGAGATGTTTCGGATATTCGTCTTGAGAAGCTTGACTATTATCTGCTCCCATTTCAAACGAACCTCCTTTTATAAAAACCATATTCTCGTGCGAGGAATTATGGACAGAATTTGATTTGTGGGCATTGATGGGAATTACTTTTGAAGTTGATTCGTTTTTACAACCAACAGCAAAAAGTACTGATAAAGTCAATCCGATACTAAATACCTTCATTACTTAGATTTCCTTATTCTTTGATTACTTTAAAAGTCTTCTTTTGATCCACTAATTTTACAAAATAAATGCCTTTCGATAAGTCCGAAAAATCCTTTGTTGCCAGGTTTTTTCCTTCATAAATTAAGGTTCCGTTGATGGAATACAATTGAAATTCATCTCCAGTTTGAATACCATTGATGTTTATGATAGATTGAAAAGGGTTCTGCACCACCGTTATTTCATTTGAATTAGCATCGAATGACTGGTAAGAAAGTGGCGTACAAGTTATTCCAGATCCCACTAAAGTTGCCATTTCAGAACACAAATAATTGTAATTGCTGACATCATCATTCGTCATTGCCGTTGTAAGTAGATTGTTCGATTCGGAAGGGTCAAGTAACAAATTGAATAGCCTTTCGGTTCCGTTTGCAAACTTGATTAATTTATAGGTTTCATTTCGAATTGCTTTTCCATCGGAAGCCAAAGGTGTAACTCTGAACACTTCAGAAAAGGCCCACGGACGAATACTTGTGGCGGTATTATTGAGAATAGGGAGAATACTCTTGCTATCAACAATGGTTGTTGGAATTTGACTTTGCCAGTTGGTATTTCCAAAAAGTTCTTGAATCGTTGCAAACAGATCGACAGTATTCACCAAAGCATCGCTGGTTCTATTCGGATAAACGACATCTGGACCCGAAATGATAAATGGAACAGCAATTCCACCTTGATAAAGACTTCCTTTTGAGGGATTCGTTTGTGCTACAAGATTCTCATCTCCATTATCACCAATAAATATAATATCTGTGTTATCCCATTTTCCTGTGCTAATGAGATAGTCAAAAAAACGTCCGATTTCAGTATCCATCGCTTCTACCATCGCTTGATAATAGGGTACGGGATTGGCTGTGATGTCATTTTGCGTACCCGAGAGTGTTGTAGCTCCAATTAGATTTGAAGGTGGTAGGTGATAAGGCGTGTGCGGCGAATTGAATGCTAGTTGCAAGTAAAATGGTTTGGTAGTAGGCTGGCTATTGATATACGAAATGGCATTGTTTACATTTTCTGTAGTGGCGTAATTGGTGCATGTTGAATTCACGCCATTGGTGATTTTTGTCCAATTGAAAAAACCAATGGCCAATTGCCCTGGTTGACCTAATGCACCAGCAAGACTACCTTCAAAATGGTCGAATCCCATAGTGGTCGGATAATTATAACCGGCTGGACCGCTTGTGGTTACATGCCATTTCCCTACGCATGCCTTTGAAATTCCGTTGGGCGAAAAAATATTTAAGACTTTCGGAATGATATTTTCAGTGAGACTCAATTTCGGATTACTACCGTCTACAACATCTCCAACTCCAGTTCTAAAACTATAACGTCCTGTGAGAATTCCGGCGCGAGTAGGTGAACATAAGGGGTTTGACCACGCGTTATTGAATACAACTCCACGATTTAGAAGTCTTTTGACGTTTGTAAAATTGACCGTATTTGCCGCATGATCGGTATAGAAATCGCAGTAGTCTTTTCCGATATCGTCGGCTATGATGAGCACTACATTTCTTTGTGCATTGGCATAGTTGAGTCCTAATAAAATCAAAAGGATTAGCGGTAGTTTTTTCATCGTGAGCATTTTAGTTCAATTAATAAAGACCAAAAGAGGTTTAATTTCACATAAAATTAAACCTCTTCTTTTAAGTTGCTATATTTTTATTTGTCGATGACGACTTTAAAAACTTTTGAATCTTTTTGGTTTGAAATTCTCAATAAATACAAACCGTTATACACCGTGTCCGTTTCTATTATACTTAACGTACTTCCTTGAAGTATTTTTCCTGTCTTGATGATTTTTCCCAATTCGTCAATCAACTCAACAGACATATCTTGTTCTGCCATTTGCGATTGAATGGCAATAAACTCTTGCGCTGGATTAGGTGCAATTTTGATTCTAAAATCTGAATCTTCAAATGATGTAGCTGCCAAGGTTGATGTATATACGAGTGCTCCCGCAGGAACCGTAGTTACGGTTGTTCCAGTAGTAGCTGATTTATTTCCGTAAAAAGTTGGACCAACAACGTATGGATAAGCAGAGTTATGGTTGGCATCTACGGTTGCAAAATAGCAGTAGATTCCATTCGGATATAGCGAAATTGGATATTCTGGCGTATTACAAACTCTACCATTGTGGCTATCCAAATAGGTAGGATCATCATTATGAGCGACATATTCATAATCTTCTCTAAAATAGCCATTAAACATTGTCTGAGTTCCAACGACTTGATTAATCGCTGGTCCATTTGTTCTTGTAGTATTAGTTCGCAACTGATAGCTCGATTTCATTCTCGCAATTTCGCCAGTCCCATCAGTATTCGTATAGGCATAAGCGCCATAAATTGGAAAGCCATCATAAGCAAATCCTAACAAAGGTGAATGTTGTGAAGGGTTAATTACATATAAACCATCAGAAGGATAGGTGTCACATACATTTGAAATCACTGTCAAATCTAAATTGAAAGCACTTGGATTTTGGTGATGGTGATAATTTCCCATCGCTGGGTGTGCTTTAGCGCAATCAAAACCTGCTTTTTCTGCTGGAATCGCATCTCTATTCCAAGCTTGCGTTGCGTTCGGACCGCCAGCACATGGAGGATTACCTGGTCCACCGCACAATGCGTTGGTAGTTGAACTCCACGCCACGCCATCGCGATAATCAAATAAGGCGACACCATTCTTAAATATCCCGATATTTCCACCGGTAGTTGCAACACCAATCCCAGTATTTTGCGTTGGATTTAATGTAATTCTAAAAATCTTATTTTGTGCTGTTGCTATTGATGGATTGCCAATAAACGGACCTGTAATGTATGCAGGGATTCCAGTCGCCGCAACATAAACATAATTGTCATCATATCGAACAGATTGCACATTTGCCAAGACAGCGTCAACGACTGGCGTTGGGTTTGGGGCAACATAATGTCGACCTGTAATTCCCGTTGTGTTTTGAAGCCAACTAGTTATTGCTGGATTGGTTTGTGCAAAGGAAGTGATGCTCATTGCGAATAATAAAAATGTAAATTTTTTGCACATAATAGTAAATTTAAGTTAGTTCATTTTTTGTTTTTCTCCTCTGTAATATATTCTGCAGCCAAAAGAATCAGATTTTGGTGTAGTTACTTTCTTTTTCATCATTAATTCATCGACAGCTTCCATTACAAAATGATGTGTCGCTTTTTCAGGTTCACCTGCATTGTCATCAATGGCGCCGTGATATTTAATGATCAACTGGCCTGCACTATTTTTCCAAACAACAAAGGCTTGAGGCGTATTTTCTGCTTTGAATTGCCGTGCGATGGTTTGATTTCTATCTTGTAAATACGGAAAACTGAAATTGTCTGCTTTTGCTTTTTTTCTCATTTTACTAAAAGACTCTTCTCCATACACTAAGGTGTCCATTGAATTAATGGCTAACAAATGCACACCCAATTTACTGTATTTTTCACTCATTTGGTTCAATCTCTTAGAATAGAATTTTGCCATTGGGCATTTATTCGATAAAAAGACCACGATAAATCCTTTACTGTTCTTAAAGTCGGAAAGCGAAACCCATTGATTTGTAGTTGCACTTTTTAACTTGAAATTCGATATGGTTCTCTCTTTTGGAAGAATACCATAACTTGAAAGGACAAGTAAAAGCGACACCATACACAAGCAAATAAGGCTCTTTTTCATGTTTATTTTTTAATGAATTTCTGCGTTGTAACAGTTTTGGTTTTCTTATCCATCATTTGAAAAACATATACTCCTGCTTCTAATGAAGATATGTCAATCCCGTTTTGCCATTGCGGTTGCGGCAACATCATAACAACGCGACCTGTAACTGTTGTAATTGTAACATAGAAAATTTCCGTGTTGCTATCTTTCAGTGCCACGAAAAGTTTATCAGTACTTGGATTTGGAAACAAAGTAAAAGCATTCGAGCTACTAAAAGTCTCCGCTGCCAATGGCGCAATAACAATGAATTGTCCCATCATGCCTCCATCTTCATGACCACCAAAATGACAGTGGTACATATAAGGATGCGTCACATCAGAATCGGCATAATCATCAAATTTTCCAACAAAAGTAACGGACTCATTTCTAGGCACGTAGAAAGTATCTTTCCAACCTGATTCATGTGTACCAACATTTGCCGCCGAACCATTTCGGGCAACAATCTTAAACTCAATATCATGAACGTGGAAAGAATGTCCAAAAATCGCATTATTGGTAACAGTCCATTTTTCCGTATCGTTAAGGTTTACAGTTTTATCAATATAATTCAATACAAAAGGGTGGTTGTCTAGGCTAAAAGGAGTTGGTCCTTGACCGCCTGTAACAGTAATACTTCTATTGACTGTTGCATCGGCAGCAGTCCAATACGTATTATTAATTAAGGTCGATGGTACGGCTGTAATTGGCGTTGTGGATGTAGTTGTTGCGCCGACATTAATATGTAGCAATGTAAAGTCGGTATTATTTAGCAAACTTCCAAATTGTCCGGTCGTATTCGGTTCACCACCTGGGAATCCTAATGCTTGTCCAGAATTATAGGCTTTCAAATCAACTGAAGAACCAACGGCATTATTGCTTAAATCTACTAAAATTTCAATTCGTTCACCAACCATCAATTTGACTCTGTTTGTTCCAGTCACTGTTACCGGCGCGTTTAATAGTCCACCGTCGTTGGCAATAATATAAAAGGTTCTGTTGTCGCTGAAACCTAAATTGTACCCTCGCTCTATTTCCGCATTTAAAATCCTTAGACGGACCATTTGTTTTGGTAAAGTATATTGCGCTCTTGGTGTTCCATTAGTAAGCATATAATCGCCATAGACACGAGTAGAGGCTGGCGGAGACACAAAGGTATTTGTGTTTGCGTTGTAACTTCTGCTAGTTAATGCTAAAACAATGTCGTCAACACCATACGTTCGGGGAAGAGCTAAGGCACTTTCTTGAGGATCTTTCACGATAATAAAACCACCAACTCCTTTGGTCATTTGCGCTTGTGTAGTTTCATGCAAATGGGGGTGATACCATAATGTAGAGGCTTGGTTTTTTACCGTCCAAAAGGTTTCCCAAAGTGCTCCAGCTGGAATAATTTGATGTGGACCTCCATCCATAATTGCGGGTAAATGCATTCCGTGCCAATGCACTGTGGTTGATTCGTTTAGGTTGTTGGTAACATTCATATGTACTTCTTCTCCTTTATTAATAAATAAAGTAGGACCCCAAAACGTTTCATTATTCAAAGCACCAGTAATGGTTTGATTTCCGGTAACTAATTGTTTAGTAGATTCGTGTACGTTTAAATTAAAGGTGGTGCCATAAAGTGCTTCTGGCATCGCCATATCGTTGTATTGTGCTTTAGACACAAACGAAATTAATAACAGCGTGAAAAGGGAAATGTTTACTTTCATAAATTGATGTTTTGAAGTTGTTGGTTAGGCTTTAGACGACACTAAAATCTAATTCATGCGTTTGGAATTAAAATTATTTTGGATATCCGTATTTTGGGTTGTATAAAAATTCTGTATCGGTTAATGTTTTCAAAAAAGCTACTAAATCGACGCGATTTGCATCGGATAAATTCATCGGTTCTCCGAGTTCTTTTGGTAGTAATCTATTTTTTGAAAGTGAATTGTAATGTTTTACGACTTCTGTCAATGTTTTAAATCGACCGTCATGCATATAAGGAAAAGTGAATTGAATGTTTCTCAAAGTCGGCACCTTAAAACGAAGCGAATCCTCTTTTCGTTGCGTCATTTTCATTCTACCAAAATCATTCAACGACTGGTCTATAGATAAACCATTGTATTCAAACTTATCGCTTGTAAACAGTGGCTCTTGATGGCAAGAAGCACAATGCCTTTTGAATAAATCATAACCTTTTTGTTCTTGGTCGCTAAATTGCGCTTCTTTTCGAACCACTTGATCATATTTAGAATTAGAGGATCGTAACATGACCATAAACTGAGACAAAGCTTTCAACGTATATTGACCAGTAATTGTAGCAGTTCCAAAAGCTTTTTGAAATAGGGCAGGGTATTGCTCCGACGCTTGCAGTTTTTGAACGACATGATCTAGGGATTCATCCATTTCAAGTGGACTTGTAATCGGGTTCAACGGCTGCACTTCTAAATTATTGACACCGCCGTCCCACATAAAATCTTTGGACCAAGCCAAATTCATTAAGGCAAGTGAATTTCTCGTTCCGATCTTTCCGTCAATTCCGTGACTTAGTTCATGATCAACATGGGTAAATCCTGTGGCTTGCAAATGACAACTGGCGCACGATATTGTATTGTCACGAGATAGCATCGGATCATAAAACAGTTTGCGTCCCAATTGAAATCCTTCTTCAGTTAAGGGATTTTTCTTAAAATCAAAATGTGGTTTTGGCCAACCTTTCGGGACTTCAAAGTAAATGGGAGTCGTCTTATAGAACCCAAATGCTAGTAAAGACAGCATGGCAATTCCAAAGAGTATTATATATGTCAAATTGATTTTCATTCGATGCTAAACATTTTAGCAACCAAGTCTGCCATAGCCATGGCTTGTTTACCTGGAATCATAATGCTATTGGTAGTTGAAAGTGCAACTGATGAAAATAATTCTTTCAAATCAACTGCAATTAATACGTTTTCAGTTGGTTTCTTAGGTTCTAAAGTAATGGTTCTAAGCGCGCAATTTGGTTTTAAATAGCCACCCAAGTGAAAATGAAATTGATTTTTCCTTGTCTTACAACTGTTGCTTTTTCCCTCAATTTTGACATTAATATAACCACTCTGCCAAGCCCAATACATTCCTTTTGCAGGATCTAAGTCACCGCCTAATGCACCAGAAACACTAGCAATGCTGTCAACGCCAATATCAAAAGTGACTTTTGAAATGAGTTTATTTTGTTTTTTTTCGATTGGGATGGATAACGAAGCTGGGTTTTCGATATCAACTAAATGATAGTTGTTTTTTGGTTTGACGATTGTCTTATCGTCGTATTGGACTTTTATATTTGAAATGTAGTATTTGAAGGTCTCGATTTCTAAAGTATCCGATGCAGAAATGTACTTTGCGTGAAGTTCAAGTGGTTTATTTCCGTAACGAAACCTTGACTGAATAACCAAAGAATCCTTTGACACTTGTGCAAAAATCCCATGAAAGCAGCAACAAACCAGTAGCCCAAAATAGCAAAACTTTTTACTCATGTCTCGGTTTTGGTTGCTTACCGAAAATTCTGGAAAGTTCACGGGTTAAATCATAAAAATTCTCTCGTTGCTCTGGCGTGCAGAGGTTCCTGATGTCTGCAAAATGTTTGAAATGGGTTTGCTCAATTTGAATTTGATAATTCGCCAAAACAGTGATTAAGCTATCTTTTGTTTTGGTGTCGACATCTGGTTTTGTGAGTTGCGAGTACAATTCATTTTTAGTTTCACGAATTTGTCGATCCAGACTGTCAATCGTTTTGCGATGCCAATCAATTAAAGTTTGATACTCTTTTTGTTGCTTTGAATCAAACTGCAATCGCTCGATGATGATTTCTTTTGGCATGCGGTGTGGCGGTCTGCCGCCGTGTTTTGGACCGGAAATTAGCAAGAAACCTAACGTTCCGAAGTTCAAAAGCAACAAAGCAATTACCGCGATAGTAAGTAATTTGATTTTATCCATGATTAATACAATTGATTGGATTTGGAGATAGAAGAAGCAATGCGTTCAGTAGCACTTTCTTGTTTATTAGACTTTGAAAAAACGAATTTGATATTGAGCGCAACTAATAATAGGATACTTGCGGCTGCTATCAAAACCCATTGTGGAGCTACCTTTCTTCGAGAATCGATTTGGTTTTGAATCTGTGAAAATAGCTTCGCATTGGGCGCTGCGGGCGTCATGCCGTTGGTGCTGTCGAGTATATCGTTAATCCAGTTTTCTTGTTCCATGTTCTTATAGACGAGTTTAATTATTTTTTCTTGCGGTATTCTGAAAATTTATGTGCTAATTTTTCTTTTAATGTAGATTTTGCCCTGAATAGGAGCGATTCTATAGACGAAATGCTGAGTTGCATAATTTCGGAAACTTCGGGATTGGACAATCCATCAATCTTAGAAAGTATAAATGCTGTCTTTTGATTTTCGGGCAATTCGTTGATCACGCCATAAAGAATGCGCGCATTTTCCTTATTCTCGAGCAAAATTCCTGGATGTTCGAAGTGAGAAGCACTGAGATAATCGTTTTCGTTTTGACTTTTCTTCCCAAAAATAAAGAGCCGTTTTTTGCTATTTTTATGTTTGATCAAATCAAGACTTTTATTGATTGTAATTCTGTAAATCCAAGTTTTTAGCGACGATCTTTGGTCGAATTGATGAAAAGAAGCATGCACTTGGATAAACACATCTTGTGTAATTTCTTCCGCGTCTTCGATGTTTTGAAGGTATTGCAATGCCACATTATAGACCAATACAC
>CANHEA010000085.1 GCA_947459635.1 Flavobacteriaceae bacterium
CACTAAACGTATTCGTCGTTGGATTATAAAATTGATTTCCTTTAAGTGTACCAGCGACTAAAGCTTGTAATACTCTACCATCCTCAAGAATCATCGAATTGGCATCACTAATATTAACGCCCGGTGATGGAGCAGCTGTCCATGTATTGGCAACCGGATCATAAACTTCTGCCTTTTGCAAACCTGTTCCATATTCACCTCCCGCTACATATACACGTCCATCTTTTAAAACCTGCGACGAGAAGAACAATCGAGTATCAGCCATTGGAGCCGTTGTGGTCCATGTTCCATTAACATAACTCCCCGTAGCATCTGGCGTAAGTTTATCCCATAAATTTCCGTTACCATCAGCGCCGCCCGAATTGGTGTGACACATGACAGTACCGTCTGATAGCAAGAGCATAACACCATGATTGGCATGCGGTGCCGTAGCCGTTACTTTTGTCCATACTCCTTCATCTACTATTGTTTGAGAACCTGTCGGGCAAGTTACAGTAGGTGTTCTAACTCCCATTGTACCTGAACCTGTTATTTGCGTACAACAGCCCTTCAACAAATCTCCAAAAGTTGCGGTAGCTTTGGTATCATAGGTTACCCAAAAATAATTGGTTCCTTCTGATAACGTGGCTGAACCTGTAACGGAAAAAGCACCATTTGGACCTACAACTGTACTACCGAATTGTGTCGTCGTTGCAAAAATATTGCTGCCTCCGGTGAAAAATACTTTGGCATTTGTGAGATCGTTTGTTGGACTAGTGCAACCTGTCGTGGAAAGTGCCAAATTGCTGACGCTAAATGGCGATGTGCTTCCGGTAACTACAACTTGCACCCTTATCACGGCATTGTTTATGGCACTTCTTGCAACGCCTTGTGAATTATTTACAAAGGTCGTTGTGCAGGAAGTAAATGCCATTGGCACTGCAACAGGAGGCGTCCATGTATAAGTTAAACCTGAAGCAGGAATATTTGTTGAAGACATATTTCCCACGGCATTAATAGCAGTTCCAGCAATAGAAGCAGCCCAGGTATTTCCTGATACTGCGCCGTTGGTAATACTTCTTAAATTAAAATCTAAATTAGAATTCCCTAATAAACCTACACTTCCGGATTCTGTGGCAGAATCGGCACAAGTATTCGCTCCCATTGTAGTTGCAGCGGTTACTGGACCCCAAATGACTTGCACTGTATTCGAAGTTTCATTCAAAACAATCTGAAATGTATAACTGTCAGTAGCAGCACCGCTGAAATGTTTACACTCTGCCCATTGAATCACATATTTTCGGTTGGGTGCAGTACCGATTACACCATACTTAATCGTTGAAGTCGCAGTAGCTCCCACTAAATCGGTCCCGTATCCTGCAATTGAATTCGCGGGGCTTGTTTGAAGTCCACAATAAAAACCACTGGTAGATACCGCTCCTAATGTGATAAAACCGTTAGCATTAATACCCAAAGTGGTATATGCCACATTATTATAGGTAAAGGAAAATGGCATCGTTATTAGTGTTGAAACCTGATCATCCCAAGTTGTCCCAGATGCCAACGTAGTTCCTCCCACTAAAGCAGTGTAGGTTCCTGATGACGAAGCAAACGTATAATTACCCACGAGGGCGTGCGATTGATTGGGGAAAATCAGAAAAAGAAAAATTAGGAAATGTAACTTAGTAAGAAGTTTTTTCAAATTTCCGTTAGTACTTCGAAAGTAAAATTGGTTCATAATGATAATTTTGATTTACTGATGAATAGTTCATTGCAGTCGACGAGTGTCAAATAACTATATAATATTAACAATTCCTAATCGAATATTTTGATTTTGTTCAAAATAATGTGGTTTAAGTTCACAAAAAAAACATGTTAGGATAATAATGAAAGAATATTCATCGCTTTTTACTACATTTTATTTAACAAATGTTGAAGCAATGAGCAATAAAAATCGAGCGACCGAACTAAAAATGATACTTAACGCCCAAATAAAGATTTCTTCCAGGCGCATTGATTCCAGATGAAAATGTACGGTATTGGATGTCTAAGATATTTTCAACTCCCGCAAAAAGCGTGGTGTTTTTAATTGGAAAAAAAGCAGTTTTCAAATTATAAGTTTGCCAAGAAGGCGCTCCATCTACTGTCGCATATTGCAAATTATCTTCGCCGCTTGGTGAGTATTCTGCAACATCCTTTTTGCCGTTGTACAACATATAGGCTTCGACATTGGCAATTTTAGATTGATACGTCAAACCCACTTTTCCGTACATCGGAGCGATGTGATCTAAAGGGGAAATTCCGTCCGCATTATGAATGCGACCTTGTGTGAAATTGAACGAGCCTTCGAAGAGCAATGCTTTAAAGATTTGTGCTTTCACTACCGACATAAATCCCGCCAAATGCCCTTTCCCTTGATTTTGATTCGCAAGAACGACACTGGTTTCTCCTTCATATTCTATCGTCGATTGCCCATTGAAAGTAAATTTATCGGATCGAATAGGATCGAATAATTTCGTGATAAAAAACACATTCTCAAACTGGAAACGATTTCCTTCCCATAACGTAATGCTTAAGTCTGCAGTTACCGTTTTCTCAGGTTTGAGATTTTCGTTGGGAACGATTAACGTTCCTGGCGCAGATTCAAATATTTTTGCTAAATCGTCAATATTAGGAACGCGATACGCCGAAGCCAAATTGAAAGCCAATTTCAAGTTTTTCGTCGGGTTATTCACTAGCCCAACTGCACCGCTGTAAATCGCATTATTCTGTTCGATGGAAGTAAAAGGCAGGTTGAAAAAATTAGTGTCAATTTTACTTTTTAACGTCGTATAACCTGCTCTAGCACTAATGCTGTACGAAAGTTCTTGAGTAAAATTATCCGCAAAGTTCACAAAAGCTTCCGCTCTTAATGTGCTGTTAGCGCCATCTGGATAACGCGTGTCTAAATCTACTTGGGCACCAGTGGCGATATTTTGTTGAAAAGCCGTCGACTGCAATCCATCGCGATAAATATCAACGCCATAAGTTAATTGAGCATTGTTTATTTTGGTATTGAAATCAGTAGTTAACGCAAGAACCGAAACTTTTTCTATTCTTGAATTCAATTTTGTACTACCGAAATTTCTATTAATTCTGCTTTCCTCTACATTTTGATAGCTTACATTGACATTCATCTTGGTATGCTGAAAAACATTGTCTTTAGTTAGCTTATAAATAGAAAGAAAACGTTTTTGCGGTCCGTATTTCCAAACGGCTGAACGCAATGTTCCGCTAGAAGACAAATCCGTCAATCGGTCGTATCTCGGGATATCCGAAGTGGTAGAATATTGCAGATTCAAACTATGGGTCGTCGATTCCTTCTGCTGAAAAACAAACTTCTGCATCAAGTCATATTGCTTGTAACCCGAGAATTTCTGAACATACGGATCATCATTTGCGACCTCTTGATCAACGCCATCTACCGTTTCAACATAAAAAGGTCGCGCACCAAAAAAAGCATTCGAACCGTTGCGTTTTTTTCCCATTTTTAAATCCCCGAATTCATTCAAAGAAACCGAAGATAGCGATGCCCAACGTTGGCTAGCAAAATTAAAATCGACGTGAACAGATTTGCCTTCATTCACCGAACTATAATTAGAAAGCGCGTCACCCGAGATTTTCTTATTTCCATTTTGAGATAGCAATTTTGCCGCTTTGGTCTCTAAATATATCGCACCGCCCAATGCATCACTGCCATAAATGGTCGATGATGGGCCGAACAAAACATCTACTTTTTCAAGCATATTTCTGTCAACCGTAATACTATTTTGCAAATGTCCACCGCGGTAAATCAGATTGTTCATCCGCACACCATCAACAAGCAGCAAAATTCTGCTGGCTTCAAATCCGCGAATAACTGGACTTCCGCCGCCTTGTTGCGATTTTTGAACAGACAGTTTACCCGAACTAGCTAATAAATCTGCAGTCGTAGGCATGTTTTGAAACTCAATTTCCTTTTTAGAAATACTTTCAATATGCTGTGAAGTGGTTCTTTTCGATTGCACATGACGCGCGGGATTCACCAATATTTCATCCAGTTTTATGGCTTTGATAGAATCAATTTTTGTCTGGGAAAAGCAAGACAAATACAAGCTGCAAAAAAGGATGGAGAACGCTATTTTCATATTATGGACTTTTGAATTTTTTGAAGTTGCAAGTATAGGAAAATATTAACTAAAAACCCCCACCAACATCTCCTTCAACAAATCATGATTCGGCAACGCATTTGCGCCAACGCCTTTGCTCTTCACATCAATGTCGCGCAGTTTGGCAACAATGGCACTGACCTTCTTCATTGGATAATTTCTCAAGGCAATGTCGTAATCCTTTAAAAAGTAAGGATTTACTTTGAGTACCGTGGCAACATTCTTCGGGTTCCTATCTTTCAAACCGTGGTATTGCAACAAATTGACAAAGAAACTAAACACTAAACTCGTCGTCACTACCATTGGATTGTCTTTCGGATTATCCGCAAAATATTGCGCGATTTGATAGGCTTTCAATTGATTCCGATCGCCAATCGCTTTGCGCAACTCAAATACATTATAATCTTTACTAAAACCAATATTCTCCTCGATATGTTTTGCCGAAATAGTCGTCCCTTTCGGAAGAATGATCTGCAGTTTTTCCAATTCATTGTTAATCTTGCTCAAATCTGTTCCCAAAAACTCCACCAACATCGCCGCTGCTTTGGGTTCAATCGTATAATTTTTTCCTTGCAAAACCCGCTTGATCCAGTCGCCTACTTGGTTTTCATAAAGCTTTTTACTTTCGTAAACCAAACCGTGTTTGTCTAACATTTTGGTTACTTTCTTGCGCTTATCCAAGGTTTTATATTTATAACAAATCACCAAAACCGTCGAAGGCATCGGGTGCTCCGCATAACTTTCTAACTTATCAATCGTTTTGGTCAAATCCTGCGCTTCCTTCACAATAATCACTTGACGCTCCGCCATCATCGGATAGCGTTTAGCAGCCGAAATGATGTCTTCAATACTCACATCTCGCCCGTACAAAACCGTCTGATTAAAGCCTTTCTCGTCTTCCGTCAACACATTTTGCTCGATATAATCCGACAGTCGATCAATATAATACGGCTCCTCGCCCATCAAAAAATAAATGGGTTTAATGTTACCGTTTTTAATATCATTTACAATTTTTACAACTTCATCCATACGCTTGTCACTTGTCTCTTTTTTCTTGTCTTTTTTAGGAGCTATTTCCCGCTGTCCGCTACAATCTTTTGTTCCGTTACCTCCACAAAAGGATTTTCCCTTCCATCGGGGCTAGGGCAATCTACAACAATCAACTCTTGCTTCTTGCTTCTTGTCTCTTCTCTCTTCTCTCTTCTCTCTTACCCACTTGGCACTTCACTACAAAACAATTACTTTTACACCATGCAACCACTCCAATTTTCATCCTTCAACTTCCGTTTCAAAAATAGTGAAAATACTGTCGCTATCTTCGATGAAATTCGCAAAAAGTTTGTCGTTCTCACACCAGAAGAATGGGTACGTCAACATGTAGTGCAGCATTTCTTATTAGAAAAAAAATATCCCAAATCGCTTATCAACGTCGAGAAAGTGCTCAAAATAAACGGCTTAACCAAACGTTACGATGTAGTGGTTTTCAACTCTGATGGCTCGATTTTTATTCTTGTCGAATGCAAAGCACCAGAAGTCAAAATTTCGCAAAACACCTTCGATCAAATCGCGCGCTACAACCTCACACTCAAAGCACAACATTTGATGGTCACCAACGGACTAAATCATTACTTTTGCCAAATGGATTTCGAGAAGGAACAATATGTTTTTTTGAAAGAATTACCGGAGAGAATTATGAAAACAGAGGATTGATTGAAGAGATGGGCCCTAGCCCCGATGGAAGGGAAAATCCTTTTGCGACGGGTTTCGGCGCGAAAGATTGGAATGACAGCGGGATTAGCTCCTGAAATCAAATATCTAAATATCAAATATCTAAATATCTAAAATCTAATATGAAAGTCGCCGTAGTCATCTTAAACTGGAACGGAGCAAAACTACTTCAACAGTTCTTGCCTTCCATACTGCGTTACGCTCCAGAGGCAACAATTTTTGTGGCTGACAATGCTTCTACAGACAATTCGATTGCGGTTTTAAAATCCCAATTTCCATCGGTTCAAATTATACAAAACCAACACAATTATGGTTTTGCGAAAGGCTATAACGAAGCGCTAAAAAACCTCAACTTCGATATTTACGCTTTAGTCAATTCAGACATAGAAGTCACCGAAAATTGGTTGCAACCCATTCTTGAAAAATTCAAAAATGAACCCAAAACCGCGATTATTCAACCCAAAATACTAGATTTCAAAAACAAAGCATACTTCGAATATGCGGGCGCTGCTGGTGGCTACATCGACCAATATGGTTACCCTTTTTGCCGAGGCCGTATTTTCGATACGATAGAAAAAGACCAACAACAATACGAAGATGAAACAGAAATATTCTGGGCGTCAGGTGCGTGTTTTTTTATCCGAAGTGAAGTCTATCATGCGCTGCAAGGTTTTGACGATGATTTCTTCGCACATCAAGAAGAAATCGATTTGTGTTGGCGCGCCATCAATCGCGGGCATCATATAAAATATACACCAAAATCCGTCGTCTATCATGTGGGCGGCGCTACTTTGCAACAAGGAAATCCAAAGAAAACGTATCTCAATTTTAGAAATTCGTTGTTGATGTTGGTGAAGAATCTTCCGAAATCTCAATTACTTCCGGTGCTTTTCCTTCGACTTTGTCTCGATGGTTTGGCGGGTATTCAATTCTTATTCAAAGGAAAACCAATGCACACCTTTGCCATCCTAAAAGCCCATTTTTCGTTTTATTATTTGCTCCCTCGATTTTATAAGAAACGAGAAGGGAATCAAACTAAAATGTACTTTAAAACAAAAAGTATCGTTTACTTTTATTATATCAAGAAGCGAACTATCTTTGCAGTCAATGTTTAACATTAGTTTAATAACTACACGCCCAAACAAATTCGATTAAATTTTAACTTCGCAAAAACTAAATTACAATCATATGAAAAAAGTTCTTATTGCACTATCCATCGTAGGTTTATTAGCCACCACTTCTTGTGGGACGAAAAAGAAAATTGCTGAATTAGAAGCCAAAAACAAAGAATGTCAAGACTTATTAAATTCTACTACCGTAAAATTGAATCTTTGCTTGAGTGAAAAAGAATCCATGACAAGCCAAATTGACTTCTTGAAAAAGAACAACAACGACTTATTGAAAAATATGAATAACGTCACTACGCTATCTTCTCAAGGTGCCGCTAACATCGAAAAAGCGCTTGAAACAATTAAAGAGAAAGATCTAAAAATCACGAGAATGCAAGATGCGTTAACTAAAAAAGACAGCGTTACGTTGGCTTTGGTGACGAGCTTAAAAAGTTCAGTGGGTATTTCAGATCCAGATATAGAAGTGAATGTTGAAAAAGGAGTTGTATTTATCTCAATCGCAGACAAACTATTGTTTAAAAGCGGTAGCTATATGGTAAGTGATAAAGCCAAAGAAGTGTTGGCGAAAGTAGCGAAAGTGGTCAATGACAAACCAACTTTTGAGTGTATGGTTGAAGGTCACACTGACAACGTTCCATTTACTGGAAATGCAGTTTTATTAGACAACTGGGATTTAAGCGTGAAACGTTCTACCGCGATAATTCGTGTACTAACCAAAGAATTGAAAGTAAATCCAGCACAATTAATCGCTGCAGGAAGAGCTGATTACATTCCGTTAGTTGAGAACAATTCAGCTGAAAATAGAGCTAAAAACAGAAGAACACGTATTGTCGTGCTTCCAAAAATTGACGAGTTCTATGATATGATTGAAAAAGAAATGAAGAAACCGACGAAATAGTTTACTGTTGTAGGTTGTAAGTTTTAGGTTATGATTATCTAAATTACAACCAAAAAATAAAATAAGAACGCCTGATGAAAATTGGGCGTTTTTTTTGTTTAAGATGTAAATGAAATTCAATAAATATCTGAACCTACAATTTACCGGAGAACCAACCTACAACCTACAACCTACAACTTACAACTGACGTCTCCAAACTAAAAAATATCCGGATCGCCCTTCCCTTCTCTCACCACTACTGGCTCATAACCGGACAAGTCAATAATCGTCGAGCCTATATTATCTCCGTAACCGCCATCTATTACTAAATCAACTAGGTTTTGCCATTTCTCGAAAATCAATTCTGGATCCGTAGAATACTCCAAGACCTCATCTTCGTCATGAATAGAAGTCGATACGATTGGATTGCCCAACATCTTCACGATTTCTAGAGCGATGTTATTGGCTGGAACACGAATTCCGACCGTCGTCTTCTTTTTAAATTCTTTCGGTAAGTTATTATTTCCTGGTAAAATAAAAGTGTACGGTCCTGGTAAAGAACGCTTCAAAATCTTGAAAGTCGAGGTATCAATTTGCTTCACATAATCCGACAAATTGCTCAAATCATGACAGACAAAAGAGAAATTGGCTTTCTCTAATTTGATGCCTTTAATTTTAGCAATCCGCTCCAAAGCCTTGCTATTTGTAATGTCGCAACCCAAACCGTAAACTGTGTCCGTGGGATAAATAACCAAACCACCGTTGCGCAATACCTCAACGACTTTTTTAATCGCCGCTTCGTTGGGTTTGTCTTCGTATATTTTGATGAATTGTGACATTTGTGAATTTTAGATTTTAGATTTCGGACTGTAGATTTAACCTATAACATCAAGTTTAGCAAACCGCAGCAACAATTTCTTAATGCCGCCCACTTCAAACCTAATTTCTGCTTTCTTATCGCCGCCCACGCCTTCTAAATTGATGACTTCACCTTTGCCAAAACGTTCGTGCATGACGATATTACCAACCGTCAACTTCGAATCGAATAAATTCGCACCCGCCGGCGGATTTCCTGGCATTGGTTTTAACTTTCTAATTGTTGCTGTTGGCTCTTCTCCGTATTTCTTGGGTGGCGTGCCGCTTACGGGTTTTGCCAATCGCAATTTCGATTTATCAATATCGCCAAAGATATCATTGTCAATCATCGGCTTGTAGCGATAATTGCTTTCTTCGATTGATAAATATTCTAAATATTGTCCGTCGATTTCTTCTATAAAACGAGATGGTTCGCTATCTGTCAGTTTTCCCCAGCGGTAACGCGATTGTGCATAGGTCAAATACGCTTGTTTTTCAGCTCGAGTCAATGCTACATAAAACAAACGACGCTCCTCCTCCAATTCACTTCTCGTACTAATACTCATCGCACTTGGAAACAAATCCTCTTCCATGCCGACTACAAATACATATGGAAACTCCAATCCTTTCGCCAAGTGAATCGTCATCAAAGCAACGCGATCATCATCGCCGGTATCTTTGTCTAAATCAGTCGCCAGCGCCACATCTTCTAGGAACTCTGATAAAGCGCCGCGAGCACCATCAATTTCTTTTTGACCCTCAGTAAAATCTTTGATACCGTTGAGCAATTCTTCTATATTCTCTATACGAGCAATACCTTCCGGTGTTCCGTCTTTCTTGAGTTCTTGCACCAAACCAGTTTTCTTCGTCACATGATCTGCCAAATAAAACGCATCTTGATTTTCATTGATTACTTGAAAACTTTGAATCATGGTAACAAAATCCTGCAATTTTGCCTTGGTTCCGGAATTCAATTTCAAATCGATTTTATCAATATTCTGCATCACTTCAAAAATCGAGCGTTTGTAGTGATTGGCCGCAATCGTCAATTTTTCAACCGTCGTATCGCCAATGCCTCGTGCGGGATAATTGATCACACGAATCAACGCTTCTTCATCTTTCGGATTGATCACCAGTCGCAAATAACACAGCACATCTTTAATTTCTTTTCTTTGATAGAAAGACAAGCCACCATAAATGCGATACGGAATATCTCGTTTTCGCAACGCATCTTCCATCGAGCGGGATTGCGCATTGGTTCGATACAAAATAGCAAACTGCCCATTCATCATTTGATGTTGCATCTTTTGTTCCCAAATCGTGCTGGCCACGTAACGGCCTTCTTCGCTGTCGGTAATGCTGCGATGAACCTTAATTTTATTTCCTAAATCGTTGGCGGTCCATACGACTTTATCCAAGCGCGTTTTATTCTTTTCGATAATTGAATTCGCGGCTTCGACAATATTCTTGGTCGAACGATAATTCTGCTCTAATCGATAAGTTTTGACGTTATCATAATCTTTCTGAAAATTCAAAATGTTGTTGATATTCGCCCCACGAAAAGCATAAATACTTTGCGCATCATCACCCACGACACAAATGTTTTGAAATCGATCAGACAAAGCGCGAACAATCAAATACTGCGAGTGGTTGGTATCTTGGTACTCATCGACCAAAATATACCGAAACCGATCTTGGTATTTCGCCAATACATCTGGAAAACGATTCAGCAATTCATTGGTTTTGAGGAGCAAATCGTCAAAGTCCATCGCGCCTGCCTTAAAACAACGCTCCACGTAATTTTGATAAATTTCACCCAACCGAGGTTTCTTTGACATGGCGTCTGATTCCTGCAACTCCGGATTATTGAAATAAGCTTTAACCGTAATCAGGGAATTTTTATAAGACGAAATTCGTCCTAAAACCTGCTTTGGTTTATAGATGTCTTTGTCCAATTGCATTTCCTTGATAATCGCCGAAATCAATCGAACGCTATCTTGCGTATCATAAATCGTAAAGTTCGACGGATAACCCAACTTGTCAGCTTCCGAGCGCAATATTCTTGCAAAAACAGAGTGAAAGGTTCCCATCCACAAATTCTTTGCTTCGTTGGTACCGACAATCTGAGCGATACGAGATTTCATTTCACGTGCTGCTTTGTTGGTAAAGGTCAATGCCAAAATACTAAACGCATCCACGCCTAAACTCATCAGATACGCAATACGAACGGTGAGCACGCGCGTTTTTCCCGAGCCAGCACCGGCAATAATAATCATCGGCCCATCTTTTTGTAGAACAGGCTCTTGTTGCGCTTCGTTAAGTTGACTTATGTATTGTTGCATTTATTGAATTGACTGAGTTACTAAG
>CANHEA010000086.1 GCA_947459635.1 Flavobacteriaceae bacterium
ATCACCAACGGATTTGCAGAAGTGCAATTCAAGAAAATTGCAAATTCTAAGCTCGAACCGTATTTCAAAACAATCACCAATTCTGAAATGGCGGGAGCTAAAAAACCCAATCCGATTATTTTTCAGCATGCTTTAGATAAGGCAAACGCATCCAAATCAGAGAGCATCATGATTGGAGATTCGATGGAAGCAGACGTCATCGGCGCGCTCGATTTTGGTATCAAGGCACTCTTTTTCAATCCCAACCGAATAGAAGTAACCGAAGACATTCCGCAAATAACTACCTTAGCTGCACTAAAATCGATTTTTTAAATGAAAAAGTATATTTTGTTATTCCTGTTTTGCGTCACTGTTGCAGTTGGACAAACGACAATCAATCAATACAAATATGTAATTTTGCCTGCGCAATTTAACTTCCTGAAGGAAAAAGATCAATATCGACTCAATACACTCACCAAGCTATTGCTAGAAAAATACGGTTTCACTTCGTTTTTTGACACAGAAGAATTACCTGCTACTCTCATCAATTCAAATTGCGACAAATTGTACGCAGATGTAGTCAGTACAGGAAATTTCACCCGAACAAAATTACAAGTCATTCTAAAAGATTGCAAGCGAAATGTGGTCTACCAAACTGCAATTGGAACAAGCAAAGAAAAAGAGTACAAGGTGGCGTACACACAAGCCTTACGTGCCGCTTTCCAATCTTTTGACACGTTGCAGTACCATTATGCACTGCTTCCTAGTAACAGTGAAATTCAAAAATCAGCGGAGTCCGTCAAACCTACTGTGATTCTGACTGAAACCTTTGATGAAAAAGCAACAATGTTATATGCTCAGCCCATTGCCAATGGCTTTCAATTGGTAGATGCTACGCCAAAAGTGGTGATGAAAATTTTTAAGACTGCAAATTCAAACAGCTTTTCTGCGGTCAGAGGAACTACACAAGGTGTTTTAATAATGAAGGAAAATCAATGGTTTTTTGAATATTACCAAGAAGAAAAACTAGTTTCTGAAAAAGTAAACGTAAAGTTCTAAACTTCAAGAATCCCACTCGGGGCGAATCCGAACAGCGCGAAGCTAAATCCCAAATCCCAAATCGTAAATCGTAAATCAATACCCGTATTTATCTTTCCAACGGTTTTTCAAAAATTCTCTAGTTCCATTTTCACGACTGTTATTGCCAGGTTCGTAAAAAGCAGTTTTCGAAATCGCCTCTGGTAGAAATTCCTGCTCCGCAAAGTTATTGGCAAAATCATGCGAGTATTTGTAGTCATCACCGTAACCCAATTCTTTCATCAACTTGGTCGGTGCATTCCGCAGCGGAATCGGCACAGGTAAATCTCCAGTTTCTTTTACCGTTTGTTGCGCATTATTAATTGCCATATACGAGGCATTGCTTTTGGGTGAGGTCGCTAGGTAAATCGCGCATTGACTCAAGATAATGCGGCTTTCGGGATAGCCAATAGTCGACACAGCTTGAAACGTGTTGTTCGCCATAATAAACGCTGTTGGATTGGCGTTGCCGATGTCTTCACTTGATAGAATTAACATCCGACGTGCAATAAATTTCACATCTTCGCCGCCTTCAATCATCCTTGCCAACCAATAGACTGCAGCGTTCGGATCGCTACCTCGAATCGATTTGATAAATGCCGAAACAATATCGTAGTGTTGTTCGCCAGTCTTGTCATACAAAACGGTATTTTGTTGCACGATTTGTAATACGCGTTCGTTGGTGATTAAAATTTGGCTTTCATTGGACGCGTTTACGACCAATTCAAAAATATTTAATAGTTTGCGTCCATCGCCGCCAGAAAGGCGCAAGAGCGCCTCTGTTTCTTTTAATTCAATTTTTTTTGTTTTTAAAATCGCATCGGTAGTCATTGCTCGTTCAAGCAACAGTTCCAAATCTGATTTCGTAAAAGGATTCAACACATATACCTGACAACGCGACAGTAACGCGGGAATCACTTCGAAGCTTGGGTTTTCAGTGGTGGCGCCAATCAAGGTAATCCACCCTTTTTCAACCGCCGCTAGCAGCGAATCTTGTTGCGATTTGCTAAAACGATGAATTTCATCAATAAACAAAATCGGATTTTTTGCCGTAAACATGCCGCCACTTTGTTTTGCCTTTTCAATCACATCGCGAATGTCTTTCACGCCGGAATTAATGGCACTCAAAACATAAAAAGGCCGCTTCGATTCTTGGGCAATAATCTGCGCCAATGTTGTTTTTCCTGTTCCCGGCGAACCCCAAAAAATCAAGGAAGGAATGATGCCTTTCTCAATCTGTAAAGTCAATGAACCATTAGGCCCGACCAAGTGCAGTTGGCTGATATAGTCTTCCAATTTTTGCGGACGAATGCGTTCGGCGAGGGGTGCTTCCATGCGGTAAAAATACATTTTTTTAATTAATTTTTAGGAGCTAATTCCAGCTGTCCACGCTATCTTTTGCGCATAGTAATCAAGAGTAACAATAGCGCAAAGTGCAAGCGCAAAAGGATGCTGTTCCCATCTGGGCTAGGGCAGTTGTTTTCAATTGAAATTTCTGCAATACTGACAAAATAGCATTACTTTGCTTTTGGACACATTTTTGACAACCGACAACCGATAACCGACAACTCATTTATGGACGACCATCATTTTAAATTTTCACCTTCAGTCATTGTAATTCCATTTCTCTCTGTTTTGGTTTTGTGGGTGGTATTTTGGTGGGGTATTCGTTTTCAAATCGATCTCGAAACGTTCGGAATTTATCCAAGAACGCTCAAAGGCATTCGCGGTATTTTCTTTTCTCCATTTATTCATGGCAATATTGAACATCTTTATAATAACTCGATTCCGTTATTAATTCTGATTGCGGCTTTGCGCTTTTTTTATAGAGAGCAGACTTTTTCCGTTTTGGGATTTGGCTTGTTACTAACCGGTTTAATAACTTGGGTAATTGGCAGAGAATCTTATCATATTGGCGCGAGTGGATTGGTATATGTACTAGTAAGTTTTATATTTTTTAAGGGAATCCGGACCAAATACTATCGCTTGGTGGCGTTGTCATTGATGGTGGTCATGGTTTACGGAAGTTTGGTGTGGTACATTTTTCCCAATGTTCAAGAAGGCATTTCTTGGGAAGGACATTTGGCGGGATTAATTACTGGGTTTGCCTTTGCGGTTTCCTTTAAAACACCAGAGTACAAGAAATTGATTCGTTACGATTGGCAACGTCCTGACTACAATCCGACAGAAGATAAGTTTATGCAGCGCTTTGATGAAAATGGCAATTTTGTCAATCTACCCAAACCTGAATTGGTGGATGATTTACTGGCGCATCAAATGATGCAAGAACTTCCTGTCAATACGAGCACTACGACGTCAGAATATGATGTCGTTTATGATGCCGTCGAAAACAAATACATTATTATAAAGAAGAATTCCCTTTAGTTTCTTTGGCGCACCGCTTCGTAGAGAAAGGCACCACAAGCTACTGATACATTCAAAGAACCAATACTACCAAACATAGGTAATTTCGCTTTTTCATCTACAATTTTCAATACAGACGGATTGATACCGCGGTCTTCACTTCCCATGATAATTGCGACTCCTTCGTTTAGTGCTACTTCATAAAGATTTTGCTCTGTTTTTTCTGTCGCAGCGACTGTTTTTATTCCAGAGCCTTGAAGGTAAAAAATGGCGTCTTTAATATGTTCTACTTTGCAAATCGGCACGTTGAAGACAGCGCCTGCAGAGGTTTTTACTGTATCGCCGTTAACAGGAGCAGAGCCAGCTTTTTGCACGATAATACCATCAACGCCAGTACATTCCGCAGTTCGTATGATAGCGCCAAAATTTCGCGCATCTGATATTTGGTCAAGAATCAGAAACAATGGTGTTCTGCCTGAAGCAATTGTTGCCTCAACCAAATCTTCTAAATCAATAAAACCAATAGGAGAGATACTGGCAACGGCACCTTGGTGATTGTTTGGAGTCAATCGGTTGAGTTTTTCGACTGGAACGTAGGAGAAATTGATGTTAGCGCGTTTCATGACTTTCATTAAGTCTTTCATCAACTCGCCTGAAATTTCTTTTTGAATGAAGACTTTGTCTACTTCTTTTCCAGATTGGATGGCTTCTATAATTGCTCGTATTCCAAAGATAAGGTGTTCTTTTTCCATGGCGCAAAGATATAAAAAAACCATCCGCGAAAACGGATGGTTGATTGGAATTGTTGTTATAGTGTTTTAGAAAATATCCCAAAATAACTTTGTTTCAACGAGATCTCCACCAATTGCTGCACTAGCAGCTTGATAACTGTCGCCGTTTAGTGTTTGCTCTATGATAGGATACGTAAATCTGACAGGTATTTCAGACACAGCATCTGGAGGAGCAACAAGCAACGGAAAATCAAACCTTCTCCAAGAAGTCCATCCCTCAAAGCCATTGTTATACAGTGCTATCCAGCTTTGGTTTCCGATTTTTTCTCTCCACGTTCCAGAAGCAGTGACATAATTTATGTTTGGTTGGGCAATATAGTTATTTGCTTCGTCTAGTGTCCCTCCCCAAAATAAGATGGATGCCGTAATTGCATTGTTGTAATGTTGTTCTGCATCTGCAGGGGTGCCGTAAAATGATCTTTCTGCTGCTTCTGCCAGCAAAAATTCTACTTCTGAAAGATCAAGAATTGTTCCGGGATAATTTGGAACTTGGATAGTCTTGGTTATATGCGTATAATCACCAAATGCATTTTCAGAGCCATAAATTCCACCGTCATAAATTACTTCGTTTGTTACTGGATCAGTGAGATTGTTGTCAAAAAATTTAGAAATCCGTGGATCATTTAATGAACTCATATAATCAATAAGCGTATTTGCTGCAACAAAATCAGATCGTCCGCTTGCTACTAAGTCGGTATATAGAGGATTAGTATTTGGAGATGCAGTTAGATAGGTCATTGATGCGTTATCGGAATTAGAGTTAAAGACAAGTGGCGCTGCACTACTTACTGTTGCTTGTGCTAAACTAACTTCAGAGGGAATATCGGCCAAAACTAGTCCCATTTTTAACTTCAATGAATGAGCAAATTTTTGCCATTTTGAAACATCTCCAAAATAAATTCTGTCGTTTTCGCCAAAGCTGCCAGCACTTGGATCAAGTAGGTTAATCGCAATGTCTAAACGAACTAAAAGGTCTTTATAAATAGTTAGCCCGTCATCATATTTAGGTGTTCTGAACTTGAGGTCTAAAGCTTGAGAGTAAGGAACATCACCAAATGTTTCGACCAATACGGAATACGTATATACATTTAGTATTTCAATAATCTCTAATTTGTTTTTTTGCACTATCGGATCGAATGTAGGCGTAATTGGTGCGCTTTCAATCTTAATAGCGCTCTCTTTTAAGTCTTTCAAAACATCTTTGTATAAGAACTCCCAATGTTGTTCAGGAATTGTTCTTGTAACTAGATCATAGTTACTTTCATCTGTATAAGTTGTTTCAGTCCAATGTTGATTAATTAGTCTAAAAATATTATTATTTACACTGGTACTCATCATTTGATCTACAAGGCTTTTTTGAGCGCTAGTAAACAATGCTTCTCCGGGAATGTTAGCAGGATCTACTACATTTTCATTGTATTTTTCAATGTCTTTAGTACATGATATCAACGAAGTTATTACTAAAATATAAATTAATCTTTTCATGATCTTTTTTTTAAAATTGTAATTTAACATTAAAACTTATATCTCTAGTTGAAGGCAATGAACCTGTTGAATAACCTTGTAAATTTCCAGCACCAAGACCTGATTCTGGATCGGCATCAGGTAGATTTTTATGAATAATCCAAAGATTTGTGCCAATTATGCTAAATGTGACAGCATTGACAAAAGTGTGTTTTAGTGTGTTTTCAGATAAAGAATAAGAGATAGAAGCCTGTCTTAATTTGACGTAACTTGCGTCGTAAACAAAGGCTTTGTCAGGTAGTCCTCTTCTGTAACCAAAGGCGCCATATCGGTCTGCTCTGATGCGGGTTGTATTGACACTTCCGTCTGGATTTACACCAGAATTAATAAAACCTCCGGATTCAGGAGTATAACCTCCAGCAGGAATACCAACTCCATCTGCATCATATTGATTAAATACAAGTGGATCTCGTACTGGATTCCCTAAATCGTTTGTGTATGCAGTGTCATCATAAAGACCAGTAGCTAAACCATAGTAGCGATCTAAAGAGAATATATCACCACCTTTTTGAATGTCGATTAAGAAATCGAGAGACAGATTTTTGTACGTCAGCTTATTATATAGACCGCCAATCCAGTCAGGATTAGAGTTGCCAATAACATTGTCAGAGGTATCAGTCTTAATGTATTGACCACTGTCCGGATCTACTACTTTTTCTCCATTGAGATAGGTATAATCAGTTCCGTAAATAATTCCGTACGGTTGTCCGACTACTGCATTAATGGTCACCCCTCCTTGAAATGAGCCTAACTGCAGTGTCTTAATGCCTTCCGGTAAGGAGATGACTTCACTCGTGTTTTTTGACCAGTTAACATTAAAATCCCAAGTGAAATCTTTCAATTTTATTGGTGTTGTGTTTAATGAAAATTCGACTCCTCGATTTTCGATTTCGCCAGCATTAACTAACTCGAATAAGTATCCAGTAGCTGAAGTAACGCGCAATGGAACGATTTGATCAATAGAGTTGGATTTGTATACAGAAAGGTCAAAACCAAATCGTTTTTTAAAGAAAGACATTTCTAAACCAGCTTCATAACTTTTAGTTGTTTCAGCTTTTAGGTTGGGATTGTTTTTAGTGTTTTTTACCGAACCTGAACTTGCGCCAAAAGCCGTATTTACAGCATAAGTATCAAGTACTTTATCGAATCCGGGACTATTTCCAACTTCAGCGTAATTTACGCGAATTTTACCAAAAGAAAACCAATCTTTCTTGATGAATTCTGAAAAAACCAAACTAGTTGAAACCGAAGGATAATAATATTTATTATTTGATGATGGTAGCGTAGAAGATTGATCTCTTCTGTAACTTCCCTCTAAGTATAAGAAATTATCGTATCCAAGAGAGGCATTGGCATAGATACCGTCTACTCCGATTGTTTCGTTTCGTTCAATTGGCGCTAACATTGGATTTGCGCTATTTTGTAACGAATATAATCCAGGTATACTTAGACCTCCGTTAGTAGCGGCCCAAATCGAATTAAGATAGGTTCTTCTAACATTCGCACCAACAACACCTTTTAAATTTAATTTTTTGGTGATGTCTTTATTATAATTGAACATTAGATCGTAATTGTATTCACCAAAGGAGATGTTTTTTCGCGAATAACCTGACCCTGCAGGATTTCTTAACGTACTTCCATCGCCACCACCAGTTCCAATCCCAAAGTCGGCAGCAATACTTCCAACTGCTCTTCTTTCTTCTTGAAGATCGTCGTAGCGGTCTACAGCAATTCGTCCATAAATATTTAGCCAACTTGTAAGTTTATAATCCAAAGACGCATTTCCGATGATTCGATTTCTTTCATCATTTTGGTAATTTTGATACCTTTGAAAATATGGATTGTCCCAATAAATTGGGCTAGGATCTGTATAGGAATTTGGATTCCATGTCACGTTTCTTCCAGTTCGGTTGTACGCATCTTGCAACGCCTTTATGTCGACATTTTTCTGCCACCATTGTCTGAAATTCCCAGCGATATTATCATTATATCCCGTATTATTTCTTCCTATAGTCTTTGTGTTGATATAGCTAGCAAATCCAGTGACAGTTAGTTTTTCATTTATTAAAAGCGAAGTGCCAAGTGTAAAAGTACTTCTTTTCAAATGGCTATTTGGTAAGAGTCCACTTTGGTCTAAATTGGCAGCTGCAATTCTTATAAATCCATTCTCGATATTCTTATCGATAGAAAAGGAATTTGTATAAGTTACTGGTTTCTCAAAGAAAGTGATCGGGCCATTTTTAGCATTTACCCACGGAGTCTTTTTGAGGTAATTTGGCGACTCAGGATAAAAAGCATCCCATTGATAAACAGCTAGATTTGGATCAAATGCTTGTCCGTACGACGCATCCTCTGTCAATGGAGTTACTGGATCTAGATTTCCGTCGCCGTCAATATCTATATAGTCTAGGTAGGTGCCATCTGGACCGTAATATGGGCCGTATCCGCCGCCGTACTGATCTTGATATTTGACAAAGGTGCTTTTATCTATAGAGCCTGTTGTTACTCCAGAATTTATAGTCACAGCAAAATTGCCTTTTTTTCCTTTTGCCCCTTTTTTTGTAGTGATGATTACGACGCCATTTCCAGCTCGGGAGCCATAAAGTGCGCTTGCAGCAGCGCCTTTTAAGACGTTAACTGATTCGATGTCTTCAGGATTTATGTCGGTTGCAGCATTTCCGTAATCATATCCGGAGCCAGTTTGTTCTTGATCACGAGTGTTAAAATTATTGTTGGAAATTGGCACCCCATCAATAACAAATAAAGCTTGATTGTTACCAGTCAAAGATTTATTACCTCGTACGACAACGTTGGTTGAACCGCCAAAGTTAGTAGTCCTTTTGACTTGAACACCGGAAACTTTCCCCGATAAAGCATTAATGAAGTTATCGCTTTTTACTGCGGCAATGCTCTCTCCCTTAACTTCCTGAGTAGCATATCCAAGAGATTTTTTTTCGCGAGTAATCCCTAATGCAGTTACGACAACTCCTTCAAGTTGGACAGAGTCGTCCATCATTTTCACATTCATTTTTGAGGAAGCACTAAGTTCTTGTGTTTTCAATCCAAGAAATGAAAATATTAATTTCTCGTTTTGTTTTGCAGCAATCTTAAAATTACCTTCAAAATCAGTTTGAGTACCACTTTTCGTTCCTTTTACAAAGACATTAACGCCTGGAATTGGCATTCCTGATTGATCAGTAACAATTCCTGTTACTGCGATTTCTTGCCCGAGCATTAACTGTGCAAATAAGACAAGTAGTGTCAGAATTAGGTTAGACTTTAGTTTCATTTCAATAAATTTAGAATTAGTTTGTCAAAATTCTTAATAAAATGTTAATAAAACTAATAATATTTCTGCTTTTTATTCACAATCTTGAAAATAATTTAAAATTGTGTCTTAAAACTAATGTGAACAATCGAATTAGCACTTTTTATAGTTTGCTCTTTTGTACTTCCATTAGCATAAACGAGATTGAAGAGTCCGTTTTTGGTGGCTAATCCGAATCCGAATCCCAAGCCGACTAGGTTGCCTTTATTGCCAGATGTTTGGTCGTCATAATAACCGTAATCCATGATCGAATGAATGTAGAGATTCGGTGCAATGATGTACCGATACTCTGATAACAGTGAGGTGAAAAGATTTGCCTGTAGGCTGTTTTCATTAAAACCTCGAATCGAGTTAATCCCGCCAAAGCGGTACAATTCATTCACTATATAAGTGTCGCTATTCAGGTAATAATTTTGACTCTTGATTTGGATGTTGTTTCTTGAATTGAGAAAGACCGTGTGTTTAAGATTGACATTGAAAAAGGCTTGCTCATTTTTATTTATTTTAGATCGTCTTGACCCAAAACCCGTTTTAAGATCTATTTTAGTTTTTTCGGGAAACAGAAATTCATCCGACTTAAAGTTAACAAACTCAAATTGAGACGTAATATACGAGTTGGTGTAGTCGCTAATGCTGGCGGTATTTTGATTTTGAATGTCACTTGATTCCGCAGATTGATAACCGACATACAATCGGGTATTATAGTCAAAGAAATAACCGAGGTCAAGTGCGGTTTTGGTATTTTGAAAAGTGCTGTCTTGTTTGAAAATGTTGAGTTGTGCTTTCAATCCAAATGGACTTTTGAAAATGTATGGAAGTTCAATCGAAGCGTTGAAAGTCTTTTGGTCGTTACCATCGCTTTTCCAATTCAGAAAGAGCGTCTCTCCAGTGTTCAGAAGATTATTGAGCACAATGTCGACGTAGCCATTTACGGTCAAATCTTTCGAGTCGTTATTTGCAAATCCGATAAAGCCATCAAAGTTATTGGATTTTGATTTTTCGAGATAGCAGAAAACTTTTGTCGAATCTGTTGAAAATAAAATTTCGGGATATTTTACTTGTTTGACAAAGCGAAATTTTTCGATATCGGAGAAAATGCTTTTTAGATTATCCTGGTTAAAAACTCGCTTTTTGTAGTTTCGTTTTAACTGAAGTCTGTGGCTTTCGGGAAATTTTGTATATCCATTAATAATGATGTCATCTAACGTTCTTCGTTTCTCACTTTGAATGTGCAGTTCTGCATATAATTGTTTGTTCTTTTTTTCGAAATTGATTAACCTGAGTTTAGATAGCGCAAAACCTTTTTTTTCTAGTTGCGAGAGAGATTGTGTCAAGAATCCTTTGGCTTCGCTAAAAGCAATAGTTAAAGTGTCTTTCTTGTTCTCTTTGAATAAAAGGTTTTTGAAAACGGAATTACCTTTTATATATATATGTATGGTGGATGTTTTGTTGCCAAGTCTCAATTGATAAAGAAAAGCACTGTCGTTTTCCTTGGTGTTTTTCTCCATTTCGGATTCAATATAGCCTGCTTCCAAAAGTTTCTCGGAGAAAAAATTGATTTCATTTATAACGGATTTTGCATCTGAATGGGTTTTAGCGTAGCCAACGGAATCTATTTTTATTTGTTCAACAGTTGACAAACTTGAAATGCGGAGGTATTGCTTTTGCGCATGTGTATAAGTGCAAAAACAAAAGAAAAGCCAGAAAAGAACAACTCGTTTCAAATGGAAATTTTATTTTGATAAAAGTAACGCAAAATAAAGTGTTTTGTGATAAAAAAAATTGTTTGGTGATGTCGTTGAAAAAGCATTCAATCCGTGATTTTATTTTATGAAGTAAATTGAATTGTAGGCTATTCTATATGTTGTTAAAAAACAAATAATTACTTCGTCAAAAAATTAATTACTTATGATTTGTTTGATTAAAAAAAAGTACTACATTTGCAACCCCGTAAAAAGCGGGAAAATTAAAATCATAATATATTTTTAGTATTAATTATGCCAACAATTCAACAAT
>CANHEA010000087.1 GCA_947459635.1 Flavobacteriaceae bacterium
TATATGCATGAAGTTTTTCCAGGTAAATCCTTGAAAGTAGTCATCGCATTCGACTGTCGACATAACAGCGATACCCTAGCGAAAGTAGTAGCCGATGTGTTTTCTGCCAATGGTATTAAAGTCTATTTGTTTTCGGATATGCGCCCAACTCCAGAGTTGAGTTTTGCGCTGAAACACTTGGGTTGTCAAGCTGGAATCGTATTGACTGCTTCTCACAATCCGCCAGAATACAACGGCTATAAAGTCTATTGGGAAGATGGCGGACAATTAGTGCCACCGCAAGATGGCGAAATCATCAAGCGCATCGAAGCACTTCGTTATGATCAAATCAAATTTGCGTCGAATCCTGATTTGATTGAATACATCGATTCAGCCGTTGATGAAGCATTTTTTACTTCATCGGTAGCCAACGCAAGTTTCAATACGCCAAAAGCAGCCAAAGACAATTTGAATATCGTATTTACGTCGTTGCACGGAACTTCTATTAAGGCAGTTCCTCAAACGTTGGCAAAAGCGGGATACACCAATGTCAATATTGTTCCGGAACAAGCGGAGCCGAATGGCGATTTCCCAACAGTAAAATCTCCGAATCCAGAAGAACCAGAAGCGTTGACTATGGCGATGGCTTTGGCGGAAAAATTAAACGCAGATATTGTGGTCGGAACAGATCCTGATTGCGACCGATTGGGCGTTGCAGTAAGAAATACAGCAGGCAAAATGACCTTGTTGAATGGCAATCAAACGATGGTATTAATGACCGCCTTCTTACTAGAACAATGGAAACGACAAGGAAAAATTACCGGAAAACAATTTATTGGCTCTACGATTGTTTCTACTCCAATGATGTTGACTTTAGCCGATGCTTATGATGTGGAGTGCAAAGTGGGATTGACGGGATTCAAATGGATTGCGAAGTTTATCAAAGATTTTCCTGAATTGGAGTTTATAGGTGGCGGCGAAGAAAGCTTTGGCTTTATGGTAGGCGATGCTGTTCGCGATAAAGATGCCGTTGCAGCTACTTTATTGATTTGTGAAGTTGCGGCGCAGGCGAAAGCTAGCGGAAGTTCTGTTTATCAAGAATTACTAAATCTGTATGTAGACCACGGATTTTATAAAGAATATTTAGTGTCCTTAACTAAGAAAGGAATCGACGGTTTGCGAGAAATCAACCAAATGATGGTAGACATGCGCGAAAATCCAGTAAAAGAAATCAACGGACAACGCGTTGTGATGCTAGAAGATTACAAAAAATCAATCGCAAAGAATTTATTGACTGGTGAAGAAGAAGCACTCAATGTTCCAAAATCAGATGTATTAATTTATTATACAGAAGATGGTGCCAAAATCGCCGCCAGACCAAGCGGTACGGAACCTAAAATAAAATTCTATGTGAGCGTCAATGCGGAATTGGATTCAGTTCAAAACGCAGCGAAAGTCGAAGCTATTTTAGATGAGAAAATCAAAAATATCCTCACAGACCTAAACATTATTTAATGAATAATTTCAGAAAAATAATCCCTTTTATCCTACCGTATAAAAAGTACGCTTACCTGAATATACTGTTCAATGTCTTGTATGCTTTTTTCGGAACACTTTCTTTTTTGGCATTAATGCCGATGATGGATGTGCTTTTCGGTCAAGCCAACAAGAATTATACGATGCCGACATACGATGGTATTTACGGTTTGAAAAAATATTTGGGTGATTATTTGAATTATTATCTGACCATGACAACCGAACAATACGGAATTGGCACCACGCTTTCGATATTGGTCGCAGGAATTATCTCTATTTTCCTTTTGAAGAACCTTTGCGATTACTTGGCGATGTTTTTCATCACCTTTTTGCGCAACGGAATCCTTCGTGACATGCGAAATGAGATGTATAAAAAAACCATCGAATTGCCCATTGCGTTCTTTTCGGAAAAAAGAAAAGGCGACACCATTTCTCGAATTGCAAGCGATGTGGGCGAAGTACAAAACTCGATGCTCTCTATCTTGGAGTTAATTGTAAAAGAGCCTTTGACGATACTATTTACGATAATCGCCATGTTTTCTATCAGCGTAAAATTGACGGTTTTTGTATTTATTTTCATTCCAGTTTCAGGCTATATTATTTCGCTCATTGGCAAACAGCTAAAGAAAAACTCCACCAAAGCGCAGCAAGAACAGGGTGTTTTTCTTTCGACCATAGAAGAAACTTTAGGCAGCTTAAAAGTGGTGAAAGGCTATAATTCGGAAAATTACTTCAATCGAATTTTTCAGGAATCGACCGATCGATTTTTTAAATTATCCAACAGAATTGGCAATAGACAAAATATGGCTTCACCAGTCAGTGAATTCCTGGGAATCATGGTTATCGCAATCCTACTATGGTATGGCGGCCATATGGTTTTGATCGAAAAAACATTGAAAGGCGCCGCTTTTATTACGTATATGGGCTTGGCTTATAACATCCTAACGCCAGCGAAGGCAATTTCTAAAGCTTCCTATGGCGTCAGACGAGGAAATGCCGCGGCAGAACGAGTGCTCGAAATTCTAGAGCACGACAATCCTATTACAAGTAAAGAAAATGCAGCCAAACCAACTGGGTTTAGCGAGAATATTTCCATCAAGAAAGTTCAATTCAAATATGAAGAAGAACTGGTGCTAAAAGATTTTTCTTTAGATATTAGAAAGGGCCAAACGGTCGCTTTAGTCGGTCAGTCCGGAAGCGGAAAAAGTACGATCGCCAATTTATTAACTCGTTTTTACGACGTCAATTCAGGCAGCATTGCGATTGACGGAACGGACATCAGAGATATCGATTTGCATTCCTTACGTTCGTTAATGGGATTGGTGACGCAGGACAGCATCTTATTTAATGACTCTATTAAAGCCAATATTTCACTGGGAAAATTAGACGCCACTGACGAGGAAATCATCGACGCGCTGAAAATTGCGAACGCCTATGAATTCGTCAAAGATTTACCCAACGGAATTTATACCAACATTGGCGATAGCGGCAACAAACTTTCCGGTGGGCAAAAGCAACGATTGAGCATTGCTCGAGCGGTTTTGAAAAATCCGCCGATCATGATTCTGGACGAAGCCACTTCTGCTTTAGATACCGAAAGCGAAAAATTGGTGCAAGTGGCATTGGAAAATATGATGCAAAATCGAACTTCTATAGTGATTGCTCACCGTTTATCAACCATACAAAAAGCAGACGTCATTGTAGTGATGCAAAAGGGACTTATCGTAGAACAAGGCAATCATGAGCAATTGATGGCTATGAATGGCACGTACAATAAATTAGTTAATATGCAGTCTTTCGAAAACTAAATCTATTCTTATGTATAGTGTCGACCATAATATTAAGTTACCCGTCGATTCCAATACCATTGTTTGGAAATATTTAGACTTGTCGAAATTCGTCGATTTGTTGCTCAATCGAAAGCTATTTATGTCGCGCTCCGACAAATTTGAAGACCAATACGAAGGCACTTTTAGCGAGCCTACTTTTGAAGAAATTCGCAAGCTTTCTATAGACAATCCAGATTTCTTAGATTATTATAAAACACATAGGAAAAATGTGGTGATCAGCAGTTGGCATATCAATGAATATGAGTCATTTGCCATGTGGCAGATATTTACGCAGAAAAGTGAAGGTTTGGCTATTCAATCAACATTAGGAAGATTGCAAAAAGCTTTGCTTCCGGAAGTCACATATCAACAACATATTGGTGAAGTCAATTATATCGATTATAAGAAAGAGTACATTCCTTTTGACAATGCATTTTTTCCTTTTCTTTTCAAAAGAAAGAGTTTTCAATATGAACGAGAAATACGCATCATTTCTGATGTTAGCGATCATAATCTAGCCATCGAAAATGGACTAAAAATAGATATCGACATCAATCAGTTGATTGAAAAAATCTACATTCATCCGAAATCAGAAAACTGGTATAAAAATTTGGTAATTGAATTGGTGAAGCGCTTGGACTTCGATTTTGAGATAGAAAAATCTGATCTTGAAAGCGATATTTTGATTTAGGAAACTAGACCGGATTATACGATATAGATTTCCATTCCTTATTGGACAATTCAATGAAATAGTAGTGTACTTGATCATTCTTGTCGAACGCCCCATTTTTGTTGGTATCTTCAATGGTTCTGTAATACAATCTACTAGTTGACTCGACTACTTCCCAATCGATTAATTCCTGAAAATCCAATGATATTTTTGTAAATCGATTTCCTGAAATATCACTCAAATATAAAGATTTGATGTCATTATCATCCAACTTGACATCTTTGTTGGTATCCATATCTTCTAGAACATACAGTAAAATTTGTTGCTTGGTTTTATCAGCAATAGTCTTCAAATAAGTAATAGATTGAATATACATATTCTTGTCCGTCAAAGATGTAATGGAATCTTTCCCAATCTGCTGAAACTTTAGATTTCTGATAAATCCAGTAATTTGATATTCACTATAATTCGAAACTTTAAACCCAAGCTGATTTCCTCTCGAGGAAGCATCGTAATTTTTGTCTGACGCATTTAATTCGCCAATAGGGAAAAGCAAATAATTGGTTCCTTCCATCTGAATAGGCAAATCTGCCAACTCGATTGTCGTGGTGTCTATTTTAGTCACGGCAGCGACTTTGGACGGGTTTTCATAGATTACTTTTGGTTTCTCGACTTCTTTCTTACAACTGAAAAAAGTGAAAGCAACACTCAAGCACACTATTTTTACGAAACATTTCATTGCGATGGAATTGATAGTCAAAAGTACAAATTAAATTTATAACCTAATAGAGAGTTTCAAATTGAACACGCGCGTGGTCAAATAGTTTGGTATTCCGTACTGGTTTTTGGTATACACATCACGAACCCACGTATTGGTAATTGCATTTTGATTATTAAACATGTTAAAGATTTCAAAACCAAGAGAAATATCTTGAAACTTCTTCAACCAATGGCCGTCACGTCGTTGTTTATTTTTCTCAGTAAAAACATAGTTAAAGCCAACATCCGCACGTCGGTAATCTCTCAAGCGTGATTGATAAATATAAGGATCAGCATAAGAAGGTGAACCGCCTGGAACTCCAGTATTATAAACCAAATTCAAGTAAATTTTTACGCTTGGAATATTAGGCATATAATCTTGAAACAAGATCGCAAACTTCAATCTTTGATCCGTAGGTCTTGCAATATCACCTTTATTATCGATGTTCTCTTTCGTTTTCAGATAGCTGAAACTAAACCAAGATTCTGTTCCTGGAACAAATTCACCGTTTAAACGAAAATCCAATCCTTGAGCAAATGCAGTTGCGTTATTATTGGCGGCATATCTAATGCGCACATTTTCAATCGTGTACGGATTAACGTCAGTAAGCGACTTGTAATACGCTTCAGTCACCATTTTAAACGGCCTTCCCCACATCTTAAAACTGTAATCGCCTCCCACGACGAAATGAATGGAAGATTGCGCTTTTACATTCGGACGCACGGTTCCCAAACTATCTCTGAGTTCTCTGTAGAAAGGAGGTTGGTAATAATACCCCCCCGAAACTCTAAAAACAATGTCTTTTTCCCAGTCAGGTTTAATGGCAAATTGCCCTCTTGGACTAAATACAATTTGACTCTTACTAGCAATATTGTCGCCTGAGATCTGCCATTCATGGGCTCTAACACCAGCATTGTACCAAACATCACTGCTTCCTAGTTTGTCCTTTAAACTCCATTGCGTGTAGCCTGAAAATCGATTGATGGTAACAAAATTCTTCGCCCGTACATTCTTGTAGGGCACCAATGGTCCGACATAAACATTGTCCGAATCTCCTGCGTTTGGAAACTCAACTCTTGGTGGCAGAATCGGTGGATTGAGAGAAAATCCAGCAGAGTCAATGACTTCCCATTCTACGATTCGATCCCTAATATCTTCACGAGTGTATTTAAATCCCCATTCTACTTGATGTTTTTTGATTTCATGAATCCCTTTCACTTCTGTATTGATAATAAAAGCATCCAAATCATTTCTGGCATGATTCAGTTGTGTTCCGATAGCGCGACTATAGGTCACGTCTCCAAAGGATTCTGAACCAATATTTCCATCAACTTCCCCTAGAGCATATTGCGCATATATGTCAAAATACTCCTGTTCCAAAGTTTGATAAGCAGAGCCAATGAGTTTCAAAGTAAAATTGTCATTCACTTTAAACGTAGATTTTAAAGCGCCAAAATAAGTGTCATAACGGTCTTTTTCTTGCCCTTGATAAAATACCAATAAAGCAATTGGCTCCGAAATTGTTCCGAAATTGGTTTGACGCGTTAGTGGTTGATAATTGTATTTGTTTTGCGAAATATTACCCAAGAAACTAAACTGCCATCTGGTAGATGGATTAAAATTTACATTGGTTTGCACATCAACAAAAGTGGGTCTAAAATTCGTTTGCGTTTCTTGGCTTTTCACCAAAAGGCTGTTATCTCTGTATCGAACACCCGTGATTGCGGACCATTTTTGATTCTTTGATGCCGCCTCAACAGACACCGCGCCTCCTAGATAACTAGCATCTAATGAGGCACCAAATTTAGTTGGACGACGATACGTAATATCTAAGACTGAAGATAATTTATCTCCAAATTTCGCTTGAAATCCACCAGCGGAAAAATCAATATTCTGAACCAAATCGGAATTGGTAAAACTCAATCCTTCTTGTTGACCTGAACGGATCAGAAACGGACGGTAGACTTCTATTTCATTCACATACACCAAATTCTCATCGTAGTTACCACCGCGAACGGAATATTGTGTACTTAATTCATTGTTTGAACTTACTCCAGGCAACGACTTTAGAATGTTTTCAACGCCAGCATTAGCACCGGGAATTCGGCGAATAACTTGAGGTTCGATAGTCACGACACCTTGAATTCGTTTCTTGTTATTAGCAATAACGATGACTTCACCAAGACCTTCTGCACGATCATTCAACACCAAATTGAATTCGTAGTCTTCATTGGGTTTTAATTGAAGACTCACCGTATTTTTCTTCAAAGAAACGTGAGTGAAAACCAATTGAATTTTCTGATTTGCCGGAACGGTCAATTCGTAATAACCGTTAGCATTTGATTTGGTATTCTTCCCTTCACTGGCAACATTTACCTCGTCTACAGGGCGATTACTTTCGTCAAGAATTATTCCCTTAACCCTCGCGGTTTGCGCAAAACTCATCAATGAAAATAGGAAAAAAAGTAGAGAGAGTTGAATTATTTTTGGTTTCAATAGTTTCAATTTAATTTTGGTTTACTTCTAAAAAAAGATGTTTCAAAGATAGCAGAATTTCCAAGATTATCTGAAACTATCAATTTTAAATCGTTTTTTCCTTCTTGTAATTCGTCGTCATTCATGTCGTAGATAATTCGATTTGTTTTGGCATCGTACTCAAACAAAACCCACTTTTCGTTAATAAAACCATTGTATGATTTAATTCCTGACAGATCATCGGTAATTCTAAAAAGCAAATTTTTATCTTTTAGCAACTTGCCATCAATGGGCCGTACACTATTAATTTTAGGAGCAATCGTGTCTAATGCCAAGGCAAATTGTCCAAGATTTTTTGTATAAGCAGAAAACGTGTTTTTGTTCCACTTAGTACTATTGTATTTTTTCCGACCGCCTTCCAACGAAGCAATAAACGTTTTTTCCTTATTTACAATTGTGGAGTCCGTAATAGAAACTTTAAAATTCGAATGCACCGGTACATTATCATCATGCACAGTCATGACCTTATTGGCAACGCTAAATTTCAGAAAAAAATCATCATAAAAAGTGTGCGCGGGGAAAAACACCTCCATACCATCCTTCTCATATATATTATCTGTTGCTGCTTTTAAGAAATAAGGTGTTTTCAACTGCTCCTCAGCAACCACGACGGTTTGCGGCGCGTACTCAATTGGTATGGATATGTCAACAGTATTTCCGTTGAAATCGGACAAGCGAATTCGATACAATTGGGAAAAATTCGGTAAGACTTCGAGTATACCGCGAGAATCCTTCGCAATCACATTACTTAAGCCATATGGTGCTTTCATAAACAATTTCTGAACCCTTTGTTTGGTCTGCCGGTACCTCGGAAAATCTATCAGCGCATTGACAAATCGACCTTCATCAAAAACCAACGCGTCGAATTGATAGCTAAAAGACGAAGCACCATTCGCAAACGTTTCTACTTTAAAAACGCCGTTGGTGTTGTAGGAAACATTGTCAAAGTCCGAACAAATTACGCCAAATCCAATTTTTCCCTTCGCAAAAACTTTTTCAGCAATATAACTACCGTCTTTTTGTAAAGACAAATTCAATACGATAGGACGTTTTGATTGATTCGCAATGCTGGTACTATCAATTGGGTACACCAAAACACTGGAAACAATGGGTTTCTTGGTATCAGGAAGCAGTTTATCAAAGCCAAAAAACAGCGGATTTATGGTCTTTTCAGATTGGGTATCACGGATTTCAAAATGCAGATGCGGCCCCTCAGAGCCTCCAGTATTTCCCGAGATGGCAATTGTATCGCCTTTCTTGACTGGGAGATCGCTTGGACTTGGAAACAGCTCTATTTCAAAAGATTGCTGTTTATAATGCTCTTTCCTAATATAATCTTCAATGAGGCCGTGTGTCTTTTGAAGATGTCCGTAAACCGTCGTATAACCGTTCGGATGGGTAATGTAAATGGCCTTTCCGTAGCCGTAAGTAGAAATCTTGATTCTGGAAACATAACCATCTCCCGTAGCAAAAACGGGTAACCCTTCCTTTTGCTGGGTTTTAAAATCAAAACCAGCGTGAAAATGATTGGGACGTAATTCTCCAAAATTGCCAGCCAACTGTATCGGTATGTTCAAGGGCGGGCCAAAAAAATCCTTAGGAAAAGGAGATTGAGAAAAAACTGGCGTACAAAAAATCAAAAGTGCGTGTAAAAATTTCATGGTGTAAAGCTTTTCGCTAAGGTAAAAAAAACAGATCAAAATCAATTACATTTTTTCCACATTTATAAGTAGTTATTTTTCAAATGTTTAATTGTACTACTCCGAGGAAAAGTAAAATTTTAGGAAAAGTATTGGTTTAATTCATTTGGAATGTTAACTTTGTTCGGATTAGTAATGAACCAATAATTAGAATGAGTGAAATTGTAGAAATTATTGATAATCTTGAAAGTAAGCTTCAAAAACTATTAAAGAAAATAGACCATTTAGAGCAGACTTCTTCAGCATTGAAGCAAGAGTTAGAAAAAGCTACAACCATCATGCAACATCAATCTCAAGAAATCGACGGATTGAAAAAACAGTATGAATCATTAAAAATTACCAATTCATTATTGGGCAGTGAAGAAAACAAGAGAGATACCAAGCTGAAAATAAATTCATTAATTCGGGAAATTGATTACTGTATAGCCCAGCTATCTGATTAGTAAAAATATGGACGATAAGCTTAAAATCAAATTATCGATTGCAGATAGAATCTATCCATTAACGGTAGAACTATCTCAGGAAGAAGGACTGCGAAGTGCTTCTAAGAAAATTGATTTGATGATCAAGCAATTTGAAGAAAATTATGCTGTTCGAGATAAGCAAGATGTATTGGCCATGTGCGCCTTGCAATTTGCCTCACAAGTAGAACAAAAACAAATCAGCAATTCAATCGATGGCAAAGAAACCATGGAGCGAATCAAGAAGCTTAATAGTTTATTAGATAGCTATCTCGATAAATAATACGTTCTTAAACATAGACTAAAATACTGCCTACATTAGTTACATTTTGGTAAACTCAACACTAACAATTTAGAATGAGCAAATCATCACTACTAAAGCATGCCACGCTTTTGCGAGGAAACTTGAACAGTGAGTTAGCTCAAAACTTGTCTTATCGAGTTTATTCATTTCACCTAATGTAGGCTTTTTTTATATAATTAATTTATCAAACATGGACATTGTAACAATACTAATTTCCGGCATTGTCGGAATTGCAGGAGGCTTCGGAATCTCGAAGATGATGGAGAAGTCGAACGTCTCTAACTTGATTAAGAATGCTAAAAAAGAAGCCGCTTCTATTTTGAAGGATGCGAATCTCGAAGCAGAAAACATCAAGAAAGACAAAATGCTTCAAGCCAAAGAAAAATTTATCGAGCTTAAAGCGGAACACGAACAAGTGATTCTTTCTAGAGATAAGAAAATGGCGGAAGTCGAAAAAAGAGTTCGAGATAAAGAATCTCTAGTTTCAAATGAATTGGCAAAAGCTAAGAAAATCAATGACGATTTCGAAACAAAAACTAGCGAATACCAATCGAAAATTGATATTCTAGAAAAGAAACAACAAGAGGTGGACAGAATGCACAAAAGCCAACTCAACCAATTGGAAGTAATTTCAGGATTATCGGCCGAAGACGCAAGAGAACAACTGATGGAAGGCCTCAAAGGTGAAGCCAAGACCAAAGCCATGGCGCATATCCAGGAGACTATCGAAGAAGCGAAGTTAACCGCTCAACAAGAAGCAAAGAAGATTATTATAAATACGATTCAACGTGTCGGAACGGAAGAGGCAGTAGAGAATTGCGTTTCTGTTTTTAATATAGAATCTGATGACGTTAAAGGGCGTATTATTGGAAGAGAAGGACGAAACATTCGCGCCTTAGAAGCGGCAACCGGCGTTGAAATAATTGTAGATGATACTCCAGAAGCAATTATTCTATCTTGTTTTGATCCAGTTCGCAGAGAAATTGCGCGTTTGTCATTACACAAATTAGTGACTGACGGTCGTATTCATCCCGCTCGTATTGAAGAAGTGGTTGCTAAAACTGCCAAGCAAATTGACGATGAAATTATTGAAGTTGGAAAACGTACTGTAATTGATTTAGGAATCCATGCTTTGCATCCTGAACTAATCAAGGTGGTAGGGCGAATGAAATATCGTTCTTCGTACGGACAGAATTTATTGCAACACTCGCGCGAAGTTTCCAAACTTTGTGGAATCATGGCAGCAGAATTAGGACTTAACGTTAAACTAGCAAA
>CANHEA010000088.1 GCA_947459635.1 Flavobacteriaceae bacterium
TAATGTATTGTGCGTTTTGCATTATTGTAATTATTAAACCACCCGGGCCGCGGATGCGAAATGCCTGCAACATGCCAGGCATAGGCCACGGCACTTCGCATAACAGTTGCCATGCGCTAACCTGCGGCCATCGCATGGCTTTATGTTAGCAGTAAGTTTAAGTAAACCATGAACAAAAAATCTAAAATAGCAATTGACCTTTTTAAAATTCAGGCTGACAAAATCAATAGTCTTAAAGTAGAAAGCAGACACGAATTTGCAAACACACTTAAAGACTATATTAAGCTTTATGTAGACCCAAATTCCGAGCATCTTAATTCTTTTGGTGGCTACGGCATATTTTGGTCGGTTGACAATTTTAATAAAGACAAAATCAGGGTTCACGATATTATAAATGATTGCATACAGACAATTTCTGCTAAGGGTGTTTACATTCCACACGACAGTAAACATAACTTTCTTGGCCAGTTTGATAATAACACGCTCTGGGCTATAATTTCTTTTAGTGTTATTGCCTTGACAACCGGTTCGTTTTATATTGGTAAATACCATGAACGTACTGAATTACTTCTTAACCATATTACGACCAATTCTAATACCATCATTACGACCGACACGACCACCAATATAAAAAACAATAATATAGGGCAAAACATCATACAGCAAAAAACTGACAGTGTTGCCAAAGACAAATGACCAAAAATTTATATCTATTAAATATTCCATATTGATATATTATTAAAAAAACCTACTGCTAACACACAACTGCCGCAAGTGGCGGTGGCATTTTATGTTGGCTGTTTTTATTCACGTTTTTTATTTATTTTAGTTTGACAATTAATCTTTCGCAAACCGCCACCTAGCAGCAGTTGCGGAAACGTTACAAGCAACCCTAACAGACCGACAGTGCGACCATCAACCGACAGAAGAAAAAGCCTGCCGCACATTTTAGCACATTTGATTTTGCCCGACACAATAGCCGACCCCTTTGCAAAACCAAAAGAGCTAAAATTTTCCAACCGCACGACAGAATATTCAGAATAATACATACATTTGTCAAAATTCACCAAGTTAAAAATGACAAGGTTAAAAATGGAAAGTTTCGGAGATTACGTAAGACGACTTAGGACTGAAAACGGTCTCAATCAGACTGAATTAGCTGCCAAAATTGGACTTGACAGCGGAGGACTAAGTAAAGTGGAAAATGGCAAGAAGGAACTAAAAGAAAATAAATTAGACCTTCTTGCGAAGGCTCTAAAAATTGATTCGAAAGAAATCAAAGAACAATATTTAAGTGAAAGATTTGCCGAAGATTGCTACAAATACAAATGTTCGGAAACCGTGTTTCATCTTGCCGAAGAAAAGGCAAAGTATTACAAGACAGTTAAAGTTAAACAAGGAAACCTAAATTTATAATTATGGCAAAAATTAGAAAAAACGAGGCTAAAACTGACTTGGATTTATACACTTTTCTTAAAGACAAAAGGAATTATAGTGAAACTTGGATGATAAAAAAAACATCCAACAACTTTGTGCAAGAATGCTTAGACGTTTCAAGTAAAAGTGGTAAAGGATTTAGAGGAGAGCCAGACCTAATCTACTTAAACGAAAATAAAAAATTATTAATACTGGTTGAGAACAAGCCTAGTATTAAAGACCATATTTCAAAATTAGAAAATAATCCCAAAGCATTTGCTGTAGATGGCGTTAAACATTATTTATCGCACTTCACAGAAGAAAAGACAAGCAAATTAAAACCAACCATTAAAAAATATTTTGAGAATTGGTCAATTGTCGGTATTGCTTTTTCAGGGGATATTAATGATGAATACAATCATCTAATTTCAACATTTATTCTCACAAACAATGAAATAAAAAACATTGAGACAAATGAGATACTTGATGAAGATGATTACTTAGCATTTTTTGAGAACATTGATTTAGAGAATATCTCAAAAAACATTTCCAAATCTTCTAGTGAGATTAATAGAATGCTAAGGACTTTAGATTCTCAAAAAAGACCCGTTTTATTAAGTGCATTAATGATTTGTCTTTATGACAGAGATAACGTTTCAAATGATTTCAAAAAAAGTTATAGCAATTGGAGTATAACAAATATCATAAGGAATATCCCTACAACTATCTTGGACATTTTATCAAATGAAGGCATTGACAATGACAAAATAAATGTTTTAGTCAATGAACTAGCGTTTATTAAAACAGATACAGACCTAAATTCGTCAGACATTTTAAAAGAAATTCTAAAGGAATTAGAAGATAATGTAATTCCATTATTTAATAAGAAAACCAACTATGATATAATTGGAAAATTCTATGAAGAGTTTTTAAGGTATGCTGGTGTGGCAAATGTAAAAAAGGGAATTGTTTTAACTCCGAGCCACATTACCAAGCTATTCACTGAATTAATTGATATAAAAACTAACGATGTGATTTTTGATACTTGTTGTGGAACTGGTGCTTTTTTAATTTCTGGAATGAATAGACTTGTATCTGAAATAGAAGCATCAAGTTTATCGAATAAAAAAGAGAAAATTAATACTCTTAAGCAAAACCAATTAGTTGGGTTTGAAAAAAGTAGCACAATGTATTCATTAGCCATCTCAAATATGTTATTCAGAGGCGATGGTAAATCAAGAATTTTCAATGTAGATGCTTTTTCAGACAAAGCAGATGAAGTGATAAAAGGACTAAATGCGGAAGGGATAAAACCAACAATCGGTTTTATTAACCCACCATACGGAGGGAAAGATAATAGTTCAAATCCAACAAAAAAGGAAATACAGTTTTTAGAAACATTGCTTGATAATGTAAGTCGCTATGGAGTAATTATTGCACCGCTTTCTACATATTTCAAAGATGATATTGAACGAAATAGGATATTATCGAAACACACTTTGAAATATGTTATCAATATGCCTGGCGAACTTTTTCAACCAAATGCCGCAACCCACACGGCAGTAGCAGTTTTTGAAACAAATTTACCACATAACGAGAAGGAAGTTGTTTTCTACAATTTGACAGATGACGGATTTATTTTATCGAAAAACAGAGGAAGGACTGATGTTTTAAACAAATGGAACCCAACCAAAAAGCAATTGCTTGAGAAGCTGAAAAATCCTGAGAAATACAAAGACAATATAAACTTAGTAAAGACAAAAATATCTACAAATGATGAATGGATTATTCAGGCTCATTCTAAAACAGACTATTCACATTTGACAGAAAAATCATTTGTTAAAAGTATTAAGCAGTATATAATATTTACAACTAAGTTAAAACTAGACTTACTTAATAAAGACATTGACGAAATTACCTTATTGGAAATTTTGAATGACAGCATTCAAAAAAATGCTGTTAATGAAACATCTAAATTGCCTTTAAACATTAGTGAATGGAAAGAGTTTGACTTCAATAAAGTCTTTGACTTTAAAAGAGGTAAACGGTTGACGACACTTGACCAAAATGATGGTAACATTGCTTATATCTCATCAACCAAGACTAACAACGGGATAGACAATTATATTTCTCCACCAGACTATATGACTGTTTACAATAATGTTATGACTATTAATAATAGTGGAAGCGTTGGTTATGTGTTTTTTCACAGTTATGACTTTGTATGTTCTGACCATTGCACGGTAATCTCCATAAAAGACAAATCAATTATCCTTAATAGTTTTATTGCAATTTTTCTAAAACCAATATTAGAATCTGTTAAACCCAAATATAACTTTGCAAGAGAGATTAGTGATTCGAGATTAAATAAAGAAAAAATCTCATTGCCTGTCAACTCAAAAGGAAATCCAGACTGGACATATATGGAAAACTACATTAAGACATTGCCTTATTCTATATCTATTTAACAAAAATGCCAAACCTTCGCAGTCATACACATTTGCAAGCCGCACAAGCCAACACACTAACCAAAGCTTGCAAAAGAGTATGCCTGCCCAACCGCACAGAGACACTGCAAACTCGACACGACAGCACTTCGACAGAAAGAAGGGCAGCTTGTAACACGGGTTTGGCAAAAGTGGCGGTTCAGTGCTCCGCAGACACATTTGTGGTTAATCAAAGTTTGGTTCTCCGCATCAACATTTGTGGTCAAAATCGCCACCTTCGCCAAGCCCGAAAACGTTACAAGCAACCCTATGACGACAGAGTTAACAATAAACGACAGTGCTAAAATGAAAGATACAATGCCAACGCTTCGCAAAATTAAAAGAGGTGCAAGCCAGCCCACAAGCCAACGCTTTTGCACCACATTTAATTTTGCCCAACCGCACCCAAAGCCCACCCACCACCCAGACAAACCGACAAACAGCAACAACCTTTGGAATATGAAAAAAATAATACTCTTATCATTTCTTCTTTTTACCTGCTTGACAGGTTTTAGCCAATCATATCTTGGACGAGTTACCAAACAGGTAAATTTTCGAGAAGGTGCAGGGACTGACTATCCTGTAATTTCATCACTTAAAGTCGGGACACAGATTTTTATTGTTTCCCTTGAAACAGAAAACGACTTTTACAACATCATTGATATAGCAACCGACAAAGAAGGTTACATTCATAAATCGTTTGTAAAAGTTGGACAAGAAATTGAAAAAAATGAACAAGGAATGTTCACACCAAGCGGACAAACCTCAAATTACAATCCTGAAATTGAAATCTACAACAACACCAAACTTACCTTGACACTAAAACTAAATAGTGAAACATACTCTTTTGCACCACAACAAAAAAAGACAATAACAATGTCGCCAGGAACTTGTAATTATAGGGCATCAGCACCGAATGTAATTCCTAATATTGGCACAGAATATATGCAGAGCAATCAAGGTTACACTTGGCAATTTTATATCGTAACAGAAAGAAGATAATTATGTATGTAAATCCAATAGAAATTTTAGGCTTATCAAATGCTACTGACACAACTAGCATTGATAACGAAATTGTAAAAAAAGCAAAACGCAAATTGTTTGCAGACATTGACCTTTCAGACAATGGAGTGTTTGAGTATTACGGACTACAACTCACAAAAGGGAATTGTGAAAAAGCTATTGACGAGTTGACCAACAATGACTTCAAAGAGTTTTATCTCTATTTGTCAAACAACAAACCATTGAATGAATTTTTAGCGAGTGGTAAAGAAGCAATTTTCAAAAACTTCAAACAAGATAGCATATATAAGCTACCCGAATTTATCAAATTTATAAGTCCATATTTTGCACCAAAATTTGACAAAGCATTATTAGTTGCATTTGAAAATGATAATGCCGACCTAACAAAAGCAATTTTAAACACTTCAACTTTAATTGCACAGACAGACCTAAACTTAGCATTTAAGAGTGTTTCAAATAACATTCAAAACAAAATTGCTGAAATTGACGAAATAACGAAAGATATTAAAAACGAAGAGAGTGCTTACGATGAGGACGACATTGAAGATGTTGTTCAGATAGTAAAAGAACATTTCCCGACCAATACACTAAACTGTTTACCTCAATATTTTCAGAGCCAAATATTAAAAATTGCAAACTCAATAAACTATCTCTCCAATTCTATTTGGGATGCCTTTGATTCAACACAAGTCCCAAATGATTTGACCGAATACTTGTTGACGTTAAACATTGGCGGATTAGACAGACCAACTTTTGAGAATAATTTCAAAATCATCAATAAGAAAAATAATGAAAGAATTGAACAAGCTAAAAATGCTCCTTTATTAAAAAAATGGGCAACTGTTCTTTTAAAAGTAAGAGATGAAATTAAAAAGGTTGAGAGTAAAACCACAACCTCAAACGAAGCATTTCAAAATATTAAAGAATTATTTGATGTAAGTGAATTGAACTCTCTCCCCTCATTTGCTGATGAAATTAGAACGCAAATTGGCTACTCAATTAGAAGTTTATCTATTTCAATTTGGAATAAGCAAAGCGATATAAAAAGTGCTTTAGGAACAATCAATTTAGCTTTACAAATCAATGTAGATAAGGACGCAAAAGAAAAATTCAAACAAGACCAAACAGAATTATCAGAACTTGAAAAAAAATATAGGGGTGTTTTAGTTTGTCATTTCTGTGATAAAAATGCTCCAGATGAAAGCAGCAAAATATCAAAAACGATTTACAAGGAAACTTCAAGAAGCTATATTCCAAGAAGGGTTCAATTTTCTTATGTTGACATTGATATTCCTCGATGTAAAAGCTGTCAAGTAATCCATTCAAAGGGTAGTGAAAAATACTGGATGTTCTTAATAGGTGGAATTGTTGCAGGTGCTATAATCGGAGCAATGGTTGACGAGCATTTTATTATTGGCGGACTTATTGGAGGTGCAATTGGTTGGATAGTTGGCAATTCAATGGAAAGCAGTTTATCCAGTAAAGAAGGTATCAAGGACGCTTCTGATTCTACATTACAACAACACCCACTTTTATCTCAAAGAATGAAAGAGGGTTGGACATTTTCAAAACCAAGTGCTTAAAATTAACAACGAAATAATATGCAAGAAATAAAAAAAGTCACTGTAAAAGTGCCACAAGCGTATCTTGATTTTATGAATCAGATATTTGAAATTGAAAAGAAAGCAGCCAACTTAAAGGAGGAAAATTCTATTCAAAGAAATCTCAATAAAATGAAAGGAATACTTGAAGAAGAATTTTTCAAGGGTAGTTCCACTATTGGTTTAACTTATCATAATCCAATTGGCGAAAGCTATTCTGATACAAGAACAGACTGTGAAGCAACAATTGCAGGAACAGGAGTTGAAAATCTTGAAATTACTGAAGTAATAAAACCAATTATTTTTTATGCTTATCAAGAAAATGAAAAAGTAATAAAAGTAATTGTTCAAGCAGCAGTTGTAATAGTTCAATCAAAAAATATTAATCTTTAAAAAGTATCAAAAATGGAAAATACAATCAATTTCGGCATTGACTTAGGCACTACAAACAGTGCTATCGCTAAGTTTGTAAAAGGTGAAGTAATCATTTTCTCAAACCCACAAGACTATGGTAGAAATACTCTACCATCCGTTGTAGCTTATAGAAAAGATAAAATTATTGTTGGGAATCAAGCAAAAGTCTTTTTAGAAAGAGACCCCAAGAGTGTTGTTGGCGTTTTCAAAAGGAAAATGGGAACAGCTGAAAGTTTTAAAATCAAATCAATCAATGAATCTAAAACTCCTATTGAACTTTCAGCACAAGTTTTAAAAGAGCTTAAAACCTTTGTGAACACAGGCGATAATTTAGATGCTGTAGTAATTACTATTCCTGCATCGTTTGATACAATACAATCCAATGCAACCAAGGAAGCAGGAATACAAGCAGGGTTCAAACAAGTTGTCTTGCTTCAAGAACCTATTGCAGCCAGTTTAGCATACGCCAATATGAAGAAAGATAGGGAAATGAAAGACGGGCAATGGTTAGTTTATGATTTGGGTGGTGGAACTTTTGATGTAGCCTTAGTCAAAATCAAAGATGGAGAAATGAAAGTTTTAGACCACGAAGGCAATAACTTTTTAGGTGGCGCTGACTTTGACAATATGATAGTTGAAAAATTAGTAATCCCAAAAATTTGCGAAAAATTTAAGTTCTCAAATTTGGAAGATGATATGAAAAGTGCAACTGGTAAATTAAATGGCAAATATTACGATTTGTTGAAAAGAGCAGAAGACGCAAAAATTGTACTTTCTGCTAAAACATCAGCAGAAATTGAAGTAATTGGGTTTGAAGACGAAGACGGAAACGAAGTTGATATGGAAATTATTATAACACGTTCCGAGTTTAACGAGTTAATCAAACCGAACATTGACGGAACAATTGACATGATTAAAAAAATCATAACAAGAAATTCATTAAAACCAGTTGATGTTCAGTTTACATTAATGGTAGGTGGCTCTACTTACATTCCATACGTTCGTAGTCGTGTAGAAGAAGTTTTACAAATTCCAGCCAATTGCGAAATTGACCCGACAACAGCGGTAGCAATTGGTGCGGCATATTACGCAGCTACCAAACCAAAGGAAATTGAAAAATCTACAGAAAAGAAAAAAACTGCAATATCAATAAGGACATCTTTTAAAAAGGCTTCGAAGGAAAAAGATGAACTATTTTCAGCAAGGGTTACAGGTGATATAAATGGGCTTTTTTATAGAATAACCAGAGATGATGGAGGCTTTGATAGTGGATTAAAAAATCTTCCTGAAAGAATAGAAGAGGACTTGCCATTAGTTGATGGAGCTTTCAATTTCTTTTCGCTAATAGTTTATGATAGCCAAAACAATATAATAGAAACTGATATTGAACAAATAGGAATTAATAGCGGCTTTGATATAAGTGGACAGCCAATTCCTGAAGATATTTGTTTAGAAGTTGATGATTACGACAATCCCGGAAAAACAAGGTTAGTATTAGTATTTCAGAAAAACACAATTCTACCAACGAAAAAAACTCTAACATTCCCACTAAATAAATCTGTGATAAAGGGAAGTATTGAGGATGTTATAAGAGTTAATGTATTAGAAGGCACTCACATGGCACTTCCTGAGGCAAATAAACCTATTGGCATAATGGAAATTACTGGAAGCATGTTAAAAAGAGACGTTTCAAAAGGTTCAGATATTGAAATTAATATTACTATGACAGAAACACGGGACTTAAGTGTTTCTGCATATTTAAGTATGATAGACCAAGAGTTTAAGGAAATTTTCAATCCAAAGGCAAGGGTAACATCTATTAATTATCTAAAAGAACAAGTGGAAGACCTATCTGACAAGTTGGAGTTAGAAATTCAAGAAGCAACAGAAAAAGAGGATTACGAAACAGCAGGGGCTCTAAATAAGCTAAAAAAGGAAATGGAAACAGTAAGTGAGGAAACCGACAACTTAACAAATGATGATGTTACAGACAAGCGTTACCAACTTGAAGATAAAAAGAGAAAAATTGCCCAAGAGATAGATAGTGCAACTAAGAATAAAAGGATTCAACAAGTAAAGGCTCATTATTTCGAAGTTAAAGAGGAATGTTTAAAGTTGTTAGACGAAAACGGAAACGACCACGAACGCAAAACATATAACGACATTGTTGCACAGGAAGAAGCTTTTTTTGCAACCAATAGTCCTTTAAAAATTCAAGAAAAATCTGATGAAATGCACAGCATTTTATCAAGGATTAGATGGAGAACTCCCGAATTTTTAACGGGCATTTTCCAATGGTGCAAAAACAATCAAACAAAGATGAATGACCAAACACAAGCAAAAAGTTTGGTAGATGCTGGGAATTTTGCAATTGAAAGCCAAAATTGGGAAAGACTTTCAGAAATAAATAGCGGACTGCTTAATTTGTTGCCAAAGGGTGCAGAAAAAGAAGCAACAACAAGAATTGGTTTTGGACTTTAAAAAAATAGGAAAATGAAAAATCAAGATTTTAAGAATTTCCTATTTAAGTCAGCCGTAATGGCAATGGCTTGTGATGGCGACATTGCAGAAACAGAAATTGAAGAAATAAAATCCATTGTAGCCAATGAAATATATTTTATGGGTTATGACTTTGAAGAACCTTTAAAAAATAATATTGACAATATTAAAGCCAATGGAAAAGGTGCAATAAATCAGTATCTGCAAGAGATAGGAACAAACAACCTTAACGAACACCAAGAAATTTTATTAATTGAAGTGTTGTTGCGGATAATTGAAGCCGACAACGATGTTCAATCATCTGAACTGAAATTTCTTCAAATGGCAAAAGCAAAATTGAAAGTTGACGAGCAAACTCTAATTGTAAAATTTCCAAAACAAATAGACCATTTGCTTGACTTTCATAATTACGGTTTACATCAAGAATTTACAGATGAACTTAAATTTGAATAACGCTATTAAAGTCGTTTTAGCGGTTTTGTTCTTTCTCTGTTTGACAGAGATGCCTTATGGTTTTTACCAGTTTGTAAGGTTTGCTGGACTAATTGGCTTTGCAATTTTGGCTTATCAGGCAAACCAACAGGGCAGACAAACAGAAATGATAATTTACGGTGGTCTTGCATTGCTATTTCAACCGTTTTTTAAAGTAGCACTCGGCAGACAAATGTGGAATATTGTTGACGTTATAGTAGGACTTGGTTTAATAATCAGCATTTTTCTAAAACCTAAATCACAAGACAAATGACATTAGTGCTAACCCGACCGACAGAGTTCCAAAAGCCCACGCATTTGCACTCACATTTGCTTTTTTGCAACCGCACAGACCAACGCAAAAAAAGCAAAAGAGAGTGCAAGCCAACGCACCCAGACAGTGCAACAATTCAGTGCAAACTTGGGCGGACACAGCTTCGGACAGAAAGAAGGGCAGCTTGTAACACGGGTTTGGCAAAAGTGGCGGTTCAGTGCTCCGCAGACACATTTGTGGTTCATCAAAGTTTTGGTTCTCCGCATCAACATTTGTGGTGAAAATCGCCACCTTCGCCAAGCCCGAAACCGTTACCAGCAATATTAAATGACGACAATGAACGACAA
>CANHEA010000089.1 GCA_947459635.1 Flavobacteriaceae bacterium
AGAAATTTTCTAGAACCTGTGACATTGGTTCGTTCACCAACGTTAACGAAATTCGTGTCCGGTGTGATAATTAAAGGTTCTAAACCTGATAATTTTAGATACTTATTTTCCATTATTCCTCGATAGTTTCTAAAGTGGTTCTAGGCTTGAACTCAGCGGCAACTTCAGCAATCAATTTGATATGTGCTGGAGTTGTACCGCAGCAGCCACCAATAATGTTGACTAGATTTTCCGAAAGATATTCTCGAATCAAGTCTTGCATTTCTTTTGGGGTTTGATCATACTGCCCGAAAGCGTTCGGCAATCCAGCATTTGGATGCGCGGAAATATTTAGGGAAGTATTTCTTGCCAATCTTTTGAGATAAGGTTTGAGTTGATCTGCGCCCAAAGCACAATTGAAACCTACGCTTAGCAATGGAATATGTGAAATTGAAATCAGAAATGCTTCTACGGTTTGTCCGGAAAGTGTTCTGCCAGATGCATCGGTAATTGTTCCCGAAACCATAATGGGAATATCGATGTTGCGCGCTTCTTTGACTTCTTCGATAGCGAATAAAGCCGCTTTGGCATTGAGTGTATCGAAAATAGTCTCCACCAAAAGCAAGTCGCAACCGCCGTCGATTAAGGCTTCTACTTGTTGTTTATAGGCGATGCGCAAATCATCGAAAGTTACTGCTCGGTAACCCGGATCATTTACGTCTGGACTCATGCTAGCAGTTCGATTGGTTGGTCCGATAGAGCCAGCAACGAATCGCGGTTTGTTGGGATTTTTTGCGGTGAATTCGTCGGCAACTTCACGAGCAATCTTGGCTGATTGAAAATTGAGTTCATAAACCAAATCTTCGAGATGGTAATCTGCCATTCCAATCGTAGTGCTCGAGAATGTATTGGTTTCTACGATATCTGCGCCTGCTTCAAAATATTGGGCGTGAACGTCGCGAATCGCATCGGGTTGCGTAATAGACAATAAGTCGTTGTTGCCTTTGAGCGGATGTGGAAAATCTTTGAAACGTTCGCCACGAAAATCTTCTTCGGAGAAATTGTAACGTTGTAGCATGGTTCCCATGGCGCCATCGAGGACGAGGATTCTCTTTTGAATTTCTTGTTGAATTGTTGACATATTTTAGTTGTCGGTTATCGGTTGTCGGTTGTCGGTTTACTTGCCGACGACAACATCAAACGATTGTTGTTATGAAATTGATTGCTTTAGCCCCGATAGCAATGGAAATCCTTTTATGGCGGTGTTCGCCATAAAAGATTGCAATGGATAGCGGGATTAGCTCCTAAAAAATAAAAATGTTATCAAAAAATGAGAGGGAAATTCTCGTGGTTATCTGTCCAAACTTGCGCTTGGTAGAATGTAGCACCTTCTTTATGGTAAAGGGTTGCTAAGCTTTCGACGGGTCTAATCCCTCTGGCTTTCGTGATAACAATCAATAGATGTAAGAACGCGGCAAAGTACGGGAATAGAAGTGGTTTTTGCAACTGCTTTTTAAAAAATAAATACGATAACGTTGTAGTAGAAAAGACTGCTTCGCAGGTAGATGAAAGAGCCAAGACCGCTGCGCTGCAAGAAGATTACGAACTATATCGTCTTTTCTTTCAGCACAGCGGTCTTGACGCTATCAGCGAAGCGGTCTTGTTGCTACATATTTATTCTTTAATGATTTTGGTCGTCAATGTTCCTTGATCCGTTGTAATTTTTATGAAATAGACGCCAGAATTGAAATCTGCAATACTGATTTGATTGGCACTACCATTAACTTCTCTGATTACACGACCGTGCACATCTGAAATTTGAATGGCATGAATGGTTGCGTTTGATTTGTTTGCCATGTTGATTTCATTTGCAGCTGGATTCGGCCAAATAGAGAAATTGCTATTCAAGAATGAATTGGTAGTTAGCAATGTTCTATTGATGGTTAATGCGTCAATCCAGATGGCATTGCCGTTAGCTCCAGTTGGACCTCCGTTTGTTATATAATAACGAAACGCCAATTTGCAATTGGTTTCCACTGGTAGGCCTGTCACCGTATAGAGCACTTCTGTCCATGTTACTGGGTAAACATTCGGAGTCAAATTTGGATTGATGGTCGCCGCTACCGCTGTAAAGCTTCCTAAATCTGAACTTCCAGTAGACGGAATAACTGATGCGTCTCCGACGGTACTTAGGCGAAGTTCTAGTCGATCAGGAATGGTGCTAAAATTGCTTCCGGCTCGCGTGTAAAATTTTATTACGTCACCATCTTTAAGGCCGATGGTTGGAGAAATGAGCCAATTGCTAATTGTGCCTGCTGAATTGGCCGCCACACTGTTATAATTGACCGAAGCGTAGGAAGTTGAACCGCCGTTGAAACCTGTCCCAAATCCGCTTACGATTCCTTGTTGCCAATTGGATGTTCCGACTGGCTGACTTTGGTTGGTTTTAATCCAAGTGGAAGGAAAAACATCAAAGTCTTCTGTAAATAGTGTTTGGGCTTTTAGGGTTCCTAAACAAAGAAATAAAGCAAAAAAAAGTACTTGTTTTTTCATAGCAACAAAATGATAGTATTTCACAAATATTCAAAAAAAAACCTGACTCTTTACAGAATCAGGTTCTTTTATTTATGGGTAAAAATTATTTTTTGATAATTTTAGTAGTACCAGTTCCTTCGTTAGAATTAACTCTCACGAAATACAGTCCAGCATTCAATTCGCTGATGTTGATTTGCTCAACCATTCCTTTTACTTCTTTTACTGTACGACCATTCAAATCTGTAATTTGGATAGAATTGATTGTACTTGTAGCATTGTTAGCAAAATTTAAAACAGTAGAAGCAGGATTTGGCCATACTTTGTAGTTTTGAGCAAAGAAACCATCAGTTGACAAAGGTCTGTCAACATTGAATGAATCGATAGCAATAATATTTGAATTTGCTCCTGTTGGTCCTCCATCAGTAACATAATATCTCAAAGCTAATTTACAAGCAGTTTCAGTTGGCAAACCTAATACAGTAAAACTATATTGAGTCCATGAATCTGGATAACCAGTTAGAGCTAAATCTGGGTTTACTGACACAAGCAATTCGCCAAAATCTCCTAAATCATCAGCACCTCCAGAAGGAATTACTGAAAAATCGCCATTAGCACTACCTCTTAGTTCTAATCTGTCTGGGAAAGTGTTTGCTGGCGAAGGAGCTGCATTATAAGTTGCTGTTCTTGTGTAAAAAGAGATAACATCTCCTTGTTTAACAGAGATTGTTGGTGTAATTAACCAGTTGCTAATGATACCTGTACCAGTAGTACTGTTGTAATTAACGATTGCCATAGACAATGGACCTCCAGCTTGACCACCTGTTGTAAAAACAGTGCTCGCAGTTGTTGGTACAATGTAAGTAGAAGCTCCTACTGGAGCACTTTGGTTTGTTTGGATCCATCCATCAGTTGCTAATGACGCTGTAGGCGCATCAAAACCGTAAGAGTAAATCGACTGAGCAAATGATGCCGTTGCCACTAAAGACAATGATAGAGAAAGTAATAGTTTTTTCATAAGTTAAAAATTAAATTGTTTAAGAGCCAAAAGTAATAATAAAAACTACAAGAAAAAACTTTTTCTAATCGAAAATGGTTTCATACATTTGCGAACGAAATTCTAGAGGAAAAATTTGTACTGATTGCAACCTCTGACTTCAACTTGTTGAAAGTCAAAAAAATGCTAAAGCAGAACTTCTCTCCTTTAGTAATTTAGCAGTCGCTTTTTTTAATTTAATCTTATAAAATAAAGTTTTATTATGGCTTATTTATTTACGTCAGAATCCGTGAGCGAAGGGCATCCTGACAAAGTTGCTGATCAAATTTCAGATGCACTTATTGATAACTTTATGGCCTTTGATCCTACTTCTAAAGTAGCTTGCGAGACCTTAGTTACCACTGGACAAGTAATTTTAGCGGGAGAAGTAAAATCAAACACCTATTTAGACGTACAACAAATTGCCCGTGAAGTCATCCGAAAAATTGGCTATACGAAAAGCGAGTATATGTTTGAAGCAGATTCTTGCGGTGTATTGTCGGCAATACATGAGCAATCCTCTGACATTAATCAGGGTGTTGAGAGAGCCAATCCAGAAGATCAAGGTGCTGGTGATCAGGGAATGATGTTTGGATATGCGACGAATGAAACGCAGAATTATATGCCTTTGGCCTTAGATCTATCGCACGCTTTGTTGATTGAATTAGCGAATCTGAGAAGGGAAAATAATGAAATCAAATACTTACGTCCTGATGCTAAATCTCAGGTGACTTTAGAGTATTCGGATGATAATAAACCTGTTCGAATTGATGCCATCGTTATTTCTACGCAGCATGATGATTTTGATGAAGAGGCTAAGATGTTGGCTAAAATTAAAAGTGACTTAGTGTCGATTTTGATTCCACGAGTAAAAACAAAATATCCTGAATACGCGCATTTGTTTAATGACAAAATTCAGTACCATATCAATCCAACTGGTAAATTCGTGATAGGTGGACCTCACGGTGACACCGGATTGACAGGAAGAAAAATTATTGTAGACACCTACGGCGGAAAAGGTGCTCACGGAGGTGGTGCATTTTCTGGAAAAGACCCGAGCAAAGTAGACAGAAGTGCTGCTTACGCAACTCGTCACATTGCTAAAAACTTAGTTGCTGCTGGCGTTGCGGACGAAATTTTGGTACAAGTTTCATACGCTATCGGAGTGGCTCAGCCGATGGGAATTTTTGTTGAGACCTACGGAACGGCAAAAGTAAATTTGACCAATGGTGAAATTGCTAAGAAAGTAGAAGCTATTTTTGATATGCGCCCTTACTTCATTGAGCAAAGATTGAAACTGCGAAATCCAATTTATAGCGAAACGGCTGCTTATGGTCATATGGGAAGAAATCCAGAAACCGTAACAAAAACTTTTAAAGCGCCAGGTGGAAACGAAAAAACAGTTACTGTTGATTTGTTTACTTGGGAAAAATTAGATTATGTTGATCAAGTAAAAGCGGCATTTGGTATTTAACCGTAAAGTATAGCGCAATAGACGCAATTTTGAAACCTGGCTTCATTTGGAGTCAGGTTTTTTTTAGCCCTGATGGCAGCGGCATCCTTTGAGAGGAACGAACAAAGATATAGCGAACAGCAGGAACTAGCTCCTAAAACAAATCTCAAATTCATGGTTCAATAAGCGCAAATTCATAGAATTAGTCATCAAAATAATTGTAAATTCGTTTTATGAAAAGAGTGTATTTGTTAATTTGGTTGTTTTGCGCATGTACTGCTGCTGCGCAAAAACCGGTGTGGCGAAATAATTTTGATCTAAAAGCGGATATCTTCGTTGGTTATGATGCGTTAGGGGCGATTTATTCTATTACCAACAATGTGTTGACCAAACAAATGGGCGCGCAAAAATGGCAATACAAAAACCCGCAATTGGGTAAAATTGCGAAAGTGGATCTTCAAAATCCATTGAAAATTGTTTTGTTTTACCAGAATTTTAATACCATCATTTTAGTAGACAATCAGCTCAACGAAACCGCCAGTATTAATCTTAATGATTCTAATAATCCAATCATTGCGATGGGCGTCGGATTGGCAGCTGGCAATCGGCTGTGGATCTATAACAATGTGACTTCAAAAATTGGGTTGTACGATTATTCGAAGCGAGAACTGAAGACCTTAACCGTGCCTTTTACTAATAATGTAAAATCTTATTGTTCGGATTTCAACTTTTTTCAATGGGTGGATGAATTAGGCAATTTGTATCGTTGTGATGTGTATGGTAAAATCAAAACGCTGGGATTTCTGCCGGACAGCGAGCAAATTCAATTGATTTCTGATTCGGTGTTGCTTTATCAAAAAGGAAGCAATTTATACGAATACAATCTAACGGAGAAAAAAGAAACTTTAGTAGAAATTGACGAAAAAACCTTTAAAAATTTTAGCTTTAAAGACCAAATTTTATCTATTTTTACAGACCACGGAATTACGAATTATAAAATAGCAGTACCATAATGCACATAGCAGTAGCAGGAAACATAGGAGCAGGAAAAACAACACTTACCCGTTTATTGGCGAAACATTTTAAATGGGAGCCTCATTTTGAAGATGTTGTAGACAATCCGTATTTGGATGACTTTTACCATCAAATGGAACGATGGTCTTTTAATTTACAGATTTACTTCTTAAATAGTCGTTTTCGTCAAATATTGCAAATTCGTCAGAGTGGAAAAAAAATCATTCAAGACCGAACCATTTATGAGGATGCGCACATCTTTGCACCGAATTTACATGCGATGGGATTGATGACGAATCGTGATTTTGAGAATTACAAATCGCTATTTGAATTGATGGAATCTTTGGTAGAAGCACCTGATATGTTGATTTATTTGCGAAGCTCGATTCCAAATTTGGTGTCACAAATTCACAAGCGTGGTCGTGAATACGAGAACTCTATTTCGATTGATTATTTGAGTCGATTGAACGAACGCTACGAAGCGTGGATTCATTCTTATACCAAAGGAAAATTGTTGGTTATAGATGTTGACAATATTGATTTTGTCAACAATCCTGAAGACTTAGGAATGATTTTGAACAAGATTAATGCAGAATTAAACGGTTTGTTTTAATCGTTACAGCACCTCCATCTTCTTCCTAAATTTTTCGATTTGCCTGCGATGTCTAAGTACATGCACAACGGCGTGTTCCATCATTTGCTCTATGTCATACACTTGACCCCAAGACGTTTTTATTTTCTTGTCTTCGTCAAATTCCTCTAATTCATTGTCTGAAATCATCTCAAAAGTCGCTACAGTGTAGGCAATCAAATCATCAAGATCTGTGTGATAGTCCGCTGCGGACATTTTCGACACTTTACCGGGGCGATTGTCTGTGATTTTCTTTAATTTTCGAATATATCCCGCATAAGAATAACCCGAACTAACCACATGCGTTAAGATAGTTTGTATAGATTGACAATTAGTGTCCGTTGTGGTCGAATCGACTACTGTAGTTAAGTTGGCATACGACACATTGGCTATCACTTTTTGTAAAGCAACAACCACATTTCTATATTCAGAAAGTAAGGCTTCGACCGCCCTTCTTTTGTCTTTATCTGCCATATTTAGTCAATCCAATTTCGAAACAATTTTATTATTTCGGTTGCTAATATAACAATTCTTATAGGACGCAACTCCGATTTGAAATTTAAATATTAACAGTAATAGTAACAATAAAAAAAGCCCCGACAATGTCGAGGCTTTTCTTAATTTATGATAGTAGAAAGTCTTATTTCAAAGCGTCTACTTTGGCCTTAACTTCAGCTTCAGTTCCTTCGAATGTTTGTGTTGCTGAAGTTCCGTTTACAGTTGTTGTAACCGTTGCTTTTGCTTTACCATCTTTGTTGATGATTTCTACACGAACATTTTTATCCATCGTCTGCATTTCGCCTTCTTTTTTTGCACAACAGTCTTTTTTAGCTGGAGCTACAAATTTACCATCAGCACCGTAGTGTGATAAACACATTTCTTTTTGCTCAGGTGAACAACCTAAACTATCGCACATTGCTGCACATTCTTCTTTGGTCATTTCGGCACATTTGCTCATATCGCATTTGCCCATCATATCGCCTTCACACTCCATTTTCATTTCCATTTTGATCATCTTAGTTGATTCATCATGGCTACCATTTCCTAAGATTGGAGCAATCACCAATCCGATCAAACAAGTCAATTTGATCAAGATGTTCATTGATGGACCAGAAGTATCTTTAAACGGATCTCCAACAGTATCTCCAGTTACAGCCGCTTTGTGCGCATCTGAACCTTTGTAGGTCATTTCACCATTAATCATAACTCCTGCTTCGAAAGATTTCTTAGCATTATCCCAAGCACCACCAGCGTTGTTTTGGAACACAGCCCAAAGTACACCAGAAACAGTTACTCCAGCCATATAACCACCCAACATTTCAGCAATCAATTGGTTGTTATCTCCGTAAACTAACTTTCCTAACAATACAATTGCAATTGGGAAACCGATAGTCATAATTCCAGGCAACATCATTTCACGCAAAGCAGCTTTAGTTGAAATCTCTACACATTTACCGTATTCTGGTTTTCCAGTTCCTTCCATGATTCCTGGAATTTCTTTGAACTGACGACGAACTTCATATACCATATCCATCGCAGCTTTACCTACTGAATTCATTGCCAAAGCTGAGAAAACTACTGGAATCATTCCACCTACGAATAACATCGCCAAAACTGGTGCTTTGAAAATATTGATTCCGTCAATTCCTGTAAATGTTACATAAGCAGCAAATAAAGCTAGAGAAGTCAATGCCGCAGAAGCGATTGCAAATCCTTTTCCAGTTGCAGCAGTAGTGTTTCCAACTGAATCTAAAATATCTGTACGTGTACGAACTTCTTTTGGTAATTCGCTCATTTCGGCAATTCCACCTGCATTATCAGAGATTGGTCCGAAAGCGTCAATCGCTAATTGCATAGCAGTAGTTGCCATCATTGCTGATGCTGCTAATGCTACACCGTAAAATCCAGCTAATGCATACGATGCCCAAATTGCACCTGCGAATAATAAAACGGTTGGGAACGTTGAAATCATCCCTGTTGCTAAACCAGCGATTACGTTGGTTCCTGCTCCAGTTGATGATTTTTGTACGATAGCCAAAACTGGTTTTGTACCCAATCCTGTGTAATATTCCGTAACTGATGAAATAGCTCCACCCACGATTAATCCGATGATGGTTGCGTAGAAAACTCTCATTGAAGAAATGTCTTGCAAACCTTCTCCGAAGAATTCCATTTTCATAGTTGCTGGCAACATATATTGAACTAAAAAGAAACAAGCAATTGCCGTAAGAACAATTGATACCCAGTTTCCGATATTCAATGCTTTTTGAACTTGTGCTTCTTTAGCGTTATCGTCTGTGATTTTCACCAACATTGTTCCGATGATTGAGAAAAGGATTCCAAAACCAGCGATTGCCATTGGCAACAAGATTGGTCCGATTCCACCGAAAGCATCTTGAATACTTCCGCCCATATCTTTAATTACATAATTTCCTAGAACCATGGCAGCCAATACGGTTGCTACATAAGATCCGAACAAGTCAGCTCCCATACCAGCAACGTCACCCACGTTATCTCCAACGTTATCCGCAATAGTTGCAGGATTACGTGGATCATCTTCTGGAATACCAGCTTCTACTTTACCTACTAAATCCGCACCAACGTCGGCAGCTTTGGTATAAATACCACCACCTACTCTAGCGAACAAAGCAATTGATTCTGCTCCTAATGAGAAACCAGCCAATGTTTCTAGTACGATAGTCATGTCTTCGGTTGAAGTCCATGAGCCATTCATAAAAACATTGAAAAAGATAATGAAGAAAGCGGTCAAACCTAAAACGGCCAAACCAGCAACTCCCAATCCCATAACTGTTCCACCACCGAAAGAAACTTTCAAAGCCTGTGGCAAACTTGTACGTGCAGCTTGTGTTGTACGAACATTCGTTTTGGTAGCGATTTTCATCCCCATATTTCCAGCCAATGCTGAAAAGAAAGCTCCGAAAACAAATGCAATAACGATTAATAAATGTGTTTTCACTCCAGGTAAGAAAGTGATTCCTGCCAATACAGCACTTGCTATAAGAACAAAAACCGCCAATAATCTGTACTCCGCTTTTAGGAATGCTAAGGCACCTTCGTAGATGTAATCTGAAATTTCTTTCATTTTACCGTCTCCAGCATCTTGTTTTAATACCCAAGCTCTTTTGTATGCCATAAACAGCAATCCAATAAACGCCATTACTATTGGCACATAAATCATGTAAGTTGATTCCATAAATATAATTTTGTTATAAATTTTATCGGGGGCAAAAGTAACAAAACATTAACAAAAAACAAGTATATCA
>CANHEA010000090.1 GCA_947459635.1 Flavobacteriaceae bacterium
AGCTGCTAACGCAAAACGTTTAGCTGCTGCTGCACAAGCTGAAGTAGAAGCTACTCAAGAAGAAGTTGCCGAAGAAACTGCAGTTGAAGAAGTTGCTGCTGAAGAAGCTCCAGAAGTGGTTGCTGAAGTTGCACCAGCGGTTGAAGAAGCAGAAGCACCAGCTGCTGAAGAAGCTCCAGAAGTGGTTGCTGAAGAAGCACCAGCGGTTGAAGAAGCTCCTGCTGCTGAAGAAGCAAGCGAAGAGACAGAAGCATAATTCTAGAGCGATCATGCGTAAAGAAGATTGTTTCTATTTAGGCAAAATCGCAAAAAAATTTAGTTTCAAAGGGGAAGTTCTCATCTATCTAGATACCGACGAACCCGAGTTATATGAAAATATGGAATCAGTATTTGTTGAATTTAACAACAATCTGGTTCCATTTTTTATTGAAAATAGTTCCCTGCACAAAAACGACTTCCTCCGCGTTCGCTTTGAAGACGTCAACACCGAAGAAGAAGCCGATCGCTTATTAGGTTCTGCCATCTATCTTCCTCTCAAAATGCTCCCAAAACTCAGCGGCAACAAATTCTACTTTCACGAAGTCATCGGCTTCGAAATCGAAGACCAACGTCTCGGCGTGTTCGGAAAAATCGTAGCTGTCAATGACAGTTCTGCTCAAACCTTGTTTGAAGTCCTCAACGGCGATGTCGAAATTCTAATTCCAGTCATCGATCATTTCCTAGTCAAAATAGATCGCGAAAACAAAAAAGTCGTAATGAATTTGCCGGAAGGTTTGGTGGAGATGTATCTTTAGGAGGTCGTAAGATCTTAAGACTATAAGATTTTAAGATTCTTTAGGAGCCGGGAACCTGCTATCCGCTATATCTTTTCCTGCTAAAAAAGCAGCAAAAGGATACCGCTACTATCAGGGCTAGAGCTCATCATTGCAACGACAACCATCTTAGAGTCTTAAAATCTTATAGTCTTACAATCTGATGTTCCAATTCAAATTCAAACAATTCACCATCCACCAAGACCAAACCGCCATGAAAGTCGGCACCGATGGCGTACTACTCGGCGCCTGGGCACCAATTGATCACCATCCCAACGCTATTCTCGACATCGGAACCGGCACCGGATTGATTGCTTTGATGTTGGCCCAAAGAACCTCAGCGGAACAGATTGACGCACTCGAAATTGACGAAAACGCCTACGAACAAGCCGTCGATAATTTTGAAAATTCCCCTTGGGGCGACCGCCTGTTTTGTTTTCATGCCGGCTTGGATGAATTTGTCGATGAACCCGAAGACGACTACGACTTAATTGTTTCCAATCCGCCGTTTTATGCCGAAGATTACAAAACCGAAAACGAACAACGCGATTTAGCGCGCTTTCAAGACGCTTTGCCTTTTGAAGATTTAATAGAAGCCGCCGATTTGTTGTTGTCTGAAAACGGAATTTTTGCTGTAATTATACCTTTTAAAGAAGAAGCTAAATTCATCGATTTGTGTGCTGAAGCCGAATTATTCCCCGTAAAGGTTACGCGTGTCAAAGGAACCCCAACTTCTGAAACCAAGAGAAGTCTGTTAGCTTTTAAACGTTACGAACTACCGGCTTTAACCGCTGATGAACTCATCATCGAAACGGCAAGACATCAGTATACCCCTGAATACATTGCGTTGACTAAAGATTTTTACCTCAAGATGTAATTCTTATCGCTTCTGCATTTCATTCAAAATCATATCGACTTTGTCTTTTAGTTTATCCAGTTCAGCTTTCAATGTTTGATTTTCGGCTTGCAGTTCTTTGTTTTTGGAATCTAGTTCTTTGAGCGCATTTACGGAGGCAATCAATATCGGATGCAAATCAAAATTTAGATAGCCATCAGGATCAGTTCCGACCGCTTCTGGGAACAAAGGCTGTACTTCTTGCGCTAAAAAACCGTACGCTTCTTTGTCCAAAACCTTTGGGTCAAAAGTTCTTTTGTCGGTGTTTTTATAATTATAGCGGATAGGTTTTAGTTGAAGAATCTCTGCCAAACCTTTTTCGTAGATTCCGTTTACATTTTTCAATCTTGCGTCCGACGGAATTGTCCAAGTGTTGGACGTTGGCTTTCTGCCTTCGTTTAGAGACAATTCAAATTGTCCTCCCGGAGCTGCTGTTCCGATTCCTACATCTCCGGAACTGGTAATACGCATCCGTTCCCCGAGCACACCACTATTGGTCTTAAATATCAAATAACCCAAATTGCTAGCTGTTGTACTATTCGCCTTCCGGCCTTCAATTGTGCCAAAAGTTCTAAAAGTGGTCCCGGCATCAGTGCTAGTTCCTCCTAAAGTAATTGATCCTCCGGCATCAATAGCCTGTGGCCCGTTGGTCATCACGTTTATATTTCCTTCACCTGTGGAACTAGTAATCGCATTACCATCTACCACTTCAAGGGCAGTGGCTGGAGAAATAGTTCCGATGCCCACGTTGACTGATGACGTCGCGCCATTGACACCATTGATACTTCCTAAGACAACGCAATTACTTCCGCCCACAATGGCTTTGTAACCTATCGCTGTTGCATTGCTAATTAATGTTGATGTCGTCGCAGTATCTACTCCAATTCCTGTATTGTTACTACCTTGATTGATGGTTGCTAAAGCATTGAATCCAACAGCTGTATTATTAGTGCCTGTAGTGTTTATTAGCAAAGCATCAACTCCCATTGCTGTGTTATTTGAGCCAGTAGAATTGGCATTTAATGCATTATATCCAAGTCCTGAATTACTATCACCACCATTATTGTTCCCCAAAACAAAAGCTCCAAAAGCAGAATTTTGGGAATCTCCAACAGCATTATCTAATGCAAAAGACCCAAAAGCAGAATTTCTAATACCACCCACATTAACTCTTAAACTACCTGTTCCAAAAGCATTATTATCATTACCAAACGTATTTGCGCTTAGTGCTAAATTTCCAATTGCATTATTGTTTAATCCAGTTGTAATTGCACTTGCGGCAGAAACACCTAAAGATGTATTAGTACTTGCAATTTTTCCAGCTAGAATACCATTTCTTTTAAAAACCACATCTACATCATCTGAAGTTCCCATAAAATTAGTACTTGCATTTAATCCTGAATTTCCTGTCAAACCCCAAGCGTTATTAGATGCATTTTGCCAAGTGGCTGTCCCGTTGGCATCAGTAGTTAGCACTTTTCCGGCGGCTTGATTTCCGTCGACCATTCTAATGTTGCCGACCACATGCAAGCGTTCCAATGGCGCAGTGGTACCAATGCCCACCAAACTAGTACTTGTTGCGGAATTGATTCCGCTTACACTGCCAAGGACTAGTCCGTCATTAACATCTACTCGGCTCGCGCGTCCAATTGCTGTAGCATTAATCAGATTATTTGCGTTCACTGCTGCACCGTTGCCAATTAAGGTATTCTGTGTACCCGTACTGTTGGTGCTGCCCGCACCAGTGCCGATAAAGGTGTTCTGTCCACCTGTGCTGGTGGCGCTGCCGGCTGAGCTGCCCATGAACGTATTGCCCCCACCAGTGGTATTTCCATTCCCTGCGAAAGAACCAATCATAACATTGTTGTTTGCCGTATTTAAAAGCCCTGCGCCATTACCAATCAGAATGTTGTCCGACCCACTAGTGCCATTAGCTCCAGCCAGCCTTCCAACATAAACGTTTTGACTACCGGTAGCATTTGATTGACCGGCACCAGTTCCCAAATAGGTGTTATTTGATGTCGTTGTATTGGCAGCGCCTGCACCTTGACCAATAAAAGTGTTGGAGAGGCCCGTGCTGTTAGGTCCGGCGTTCAAGCCCAGACTCACCAAACCAGTCGTGATATTTGAAATATTTCCTGCAAAAGTATTGGCTATCCGGAACCGGAGTGGTTGTCCGTCTGTGGTCCCTATGAAGTTGGTCGTGGGGTTCGTACCTGAGTTTCCAAGTAAACCCCACGCATTTGTTGATGCACTTTGCCAAGTGGCTGTTCCGTTGGCATCGCTGGTTAAGACTTTTCCCACCCCTTGGTTGCCATCTTCCATTCGAAGGTTGCCAACAATATGAAGTTTGTCTTGCGGTGTTGAACCACCTATTCCCACATTCCCGTTTTTCAGCACTACCATTGCATCACTTCTTTCTGCTACGTCAACAGCACTATTATTGTTAGCATCAATGGCATTTCCAATGACAAACAGTCTATCCGTTGCATTAGCCGTTCTAAATTGTGTGGCTCCGTTAATTGTCGGCGTGTAAAATGTGGCTCCAATTCCTATTACAGTTTCACTATAACTAGAGGCGAAGTTATTATGGCCTGCTGCGATTGAGTTTTGTCCGCTAGCATTTGTAGTATGACCAAAAGCTGTGGAAAAGCTTCCAGATGCAGTTCCTAAAAAGCCAAAAGCAGTTGAATTTAATCCACTTGCTACTGAATTTTGTCCAAAACTTGTTGAATTTATACCAGAAGCGGTTGTAAAATTCCCAACAGCAGTCGATTGTGCTCCGCTTGCAGTAGTTCCAACTCCAAATGCCATCGAATTAAAACCACTCGCTATTGATGCTTGTCCAAAAGCTGCTGAATACATTCCACTTGCCTTAGTATTACCACCACAGGCCATCGAATAAATTCCGATATTGATGTCATCCCAAGAATCGCTTAATACACCAAATAAATTTCCCGCTCTAAAAGCTCCCTTTCTCGGATTCCAAACCATTCTTGTGCCGGCACCCGAAGGAGCTAACGCACCACTACCGGAGATTCCTGTGGAAACCAAACCATCTGCACCATTGATTGTAACTGCTCCGGTATCGGCAGTTATGGTTCTTCCTAAACCTGCACCACCAAAATCATAAGCTTGATCTAAGGTTCCGCCGTCGGTGCCTTTTACAGCAATCCAATCGGCTGGCGAATCGTTCCAATAATAAAACCCTATTGGTTTAGGAGTTCCAGAAAAGGTGGTTGCCGTGGTCAAATAAACCAACATGCCTTGTTGCGCTGTCGTCGGATTGATTGCTGGAAAAACATCCACTTTCGGAATTAAAACACCGTCTGTATTACTGGGCGCTGCCTGATTAGTTGATTGAATATCGAGCTGGGCATTGGGAGATGTCGTATTAATCCCGACTTGCGCCATAAAGAATTGGAAAGAGAACAGAAATGTTACCAACAAGAGTTTTTTCATTGTGACCGTTTTTAGTTTTGGCGGCGTTATCTACTCGTTTCAACAACAAGTGTTTAGTGCCGTTATAAAAAGTAAAAATCGGTCGAAAAACAGAAGTTCACAATACGACAATGCGCGTATCGATTGAACTTTTGAGCGGTAAAACGTTGGCCATTATCTTGGTTTCAAAAAAACATACGCGCAAAAGCGTATCTATAAATTATTGCGAAAGAGGGATTTTTATTTTTGTATACAATCCGTCTTGCGTTTCGAAATAAATAGTGCCATGCAATTCTTCTACTCTTTTTTGCAGATTCTTCAATCCGTTTCCGAAGTGGTTATCCCCTTGAATTCCAATACCATTATCTTTTACTTCAATCAGTAAATTTTTTTTGTCAAGCGCGACAATTTTGACCGTGATTTTAGTTGCTTCCGAATGTTTTAAAGCATTATTGAAAATTTCCTTAAAGCTGAAGAACAAACTCTTTCTCGTTTTACCATCAATTAATATAGGCTTATCCGATTCCGTTTGTTCAATAAATCGCAGCTCAATGGGTGTACCTTCAAATAAATTTTCAGCATAAAATTGCACGTATTCCTTAAAATCACGCAGCGTGTTATTTTCGGTATTGAGAGACCAAACAAAGGTGTTCATTCGCTGCGAAACTTCTCGCGCCGTATCATTAATTTTTTGGAGTAGTAGTTTTTGCTTTGCATCGACATCACCATTTTTCTGCAACAAGTCCGAGTGAATCAAAATGCTCGAAATGCCACTACCAATATCATCATGCAAATCTTTACTTATGTCGTTTTTTTGCTTCAATAGCGTGTAATTAATTTTGCCTTTTCTCCGGATGTACAAGATGATAAATGCCAATAAAAACAGCAATAGTACCGCAATTATCAACTGAAACAAAACAATGTCTTTTTGTTTCTTGAGTTTCAAAACCTCTAACGACAGCAGCTTTTTCTCATTCTTTACATATTCATCTGTAAAATCTTGTAGATATAAATTCCCGTCGATCTGAGCGCTCGAATCGATGGCTATTATTTGATCTTGACAATAGATGGTCTTTTGACTGTCGACTGTTCTAAAAACTGCCAGAGCTTTGGTGAAAAAATACTTTTTGAAAGCGGAATTTACCATTCGGAGGTTCATCAATTGTACACCTTTTTGATAATACGCCTCGCGCAACTTTGCATCATTGCTATGGCATTGCATTAAAAACCCGTAATCTAAAAGCACAATATCATAATAGGCACTTTTGGTTGCTGAAATGATACTTCTTTCAAAATAATAAGCCGCGCTATCGGGCTTTTTTTTCATCAAATAAATTTCACCAAAAGTTTGCTCGGTATTCGGAATCCCTCTTCTGCTTTTTGCTTTCAATGCATAATCATAGGCTTTTTGATTGTAGAAAATGGCCGAATCTAATTCGTTGAGCTTAATCTTAACTTGCGCCAGATTATTATAAATGTGCTCGTTTTGAATGATAGCCCGCATCCTTTTTGGCGCTTCTACTTTTGGATATACTTTACTGGATTTCCAGAGGGATTCTTGCGCGCTTTTGTATTGCTTTAATTCGATTTGATGGATTCCAAGAAAAAAATAACCATCTGCGATGAGTAGATTGTCTTTAATCTTTTTTGCAATCAATATTTCCTTGAGCGATTCATCTTTACCAAATTGGAATAAGCCATTATAGTAGAACAATTCCGATTGCAAACTATGAACTAGGCAAGCCGTTGAATCTGCAACTTCGGGATTTAGGTAGTCTTTGGCTATGTTTAACCATTTTTGGGAAGCATCAATATCATCGGTATCTAAAAAATATTCCGCAGTCGTGAAAGCGTAAAGAATCTTATCGTGATTGGTGCTGCTTGTTTTGAATTTTTCAATAGATGTTATTCTCGGAGTCGTTTGCGCGGTTCCCAAATAAAAAAACAAAAGTAAAAGTACAACTGCCTTAGTTTTCATTTTTTGTATTACCGTTTTAAATAAAGGTTTACCGCTTCCACTCGGGTGTTGACATGCAGTTTTTCATAAATATGTTGGATGTGTTTTCGCACCGTACCGATACTAATCTCTAACTCTGTCGCAACTTCCTTATTCATTCTTCCTCTTGCTAGCGAATCCAGAATTTCTCTTTCTCGGGAGGTTAGCGTTTCTACATTAATATTACTCGCATCCACTTTTGAAAAGCTAGCTACCACTTTACGAGCAATGCTGCTGCTCATTGGACTGCCGCCTTCAAAAAGTTCGTTTAATGCGTTAATAATTTTCGCAGGGCCATCTGTTTTGAGTATATATCCACTGGCTCCCGCTTTAAGGCTTTGAAATATTTTGTCATCGTCTTCGTAGGAAGTGCACATCAAAAAAAGTACTTTAGGACTATTTAATTTCCATTTTTTGACACAATCAATACCACTTTCTCCTGGAAGGTTAATATCCATAAGCACGGCATCTACTGCAACTTCGTCTGCTTTTTCAAGTGCTTCTTCGGCATTTTGAAAAGTGCAAACAAGTTCATAATTGTCCGTAAATTGAATCATCAAGCTCATCGCTTCACGCAAATCTCGGTCGTCTTCAACAATCGCAATATTTCTTTTCATCCTATTCAGATATATAGTGCAATGTTAAAGATACTATTTATATTATGAAATACGCTATTGCGCGTAACGCTCGTCATGTTTGACAAGCCAAAAATGCGCTATTTTTTTGCAGCAAGCGTCAAAAGAAATAACAATTGTTGAGTTTGTTTCTAAATATAGTTTCCCTAAATTTGCAAACGTTTTCGTAAACCAAAATATATACTATGAGACCCGATTTATTTCAAGCTCCAGATTACTATTTGTTAGATGATTTACTTACTGAAGAACATAAATTAATACGTGATGCTGCTCGTGCTTGGGTGAAACGTGAAGTTTCTCCAATTATTGAAGACTACGCGCAACGTGCCGAATTCCCAAAACAAATTATCAAAGGTTTGGGTGAAATTGGCGGTTTCGGGCCTTACATTCCAGAGGAATATGGCGGTGCTGGTTTAGACCAAATCTCGTACGGATTGATCATGCAAGAAATAGAGCGCGGTGATTCTGGCGTTCGTTCTACCTCATCGGTACAATCGTCTTTGGTGATGTATCCGATTTGGAAATTCGGAACCGAAGAACAACGCAAAAAATATTTACCCAAATTAGCGACCGGAGAATTCATGGGTTGTTTTGGTTTGACAGAACCTGATTTTGGTTCCAATCCAAGTGGCATGGTGACCAACTTTAAAGATATGGGCGACCATTATTTATTGAATGGCGCTAAAATGTGGATTTCAAACGCGCCATTTGCAGATGTTGCAGTGGTTTGGGCGAAAAACGAAGAAGGAAGAATTCACGGACTCATCGTAGAACGCGGCATGGAAGGTTTTACGACTCCAGAAACACACAACAAATGGTCACTTCGCGCTTCGGCTACAGGTGAATTGGTGTTTAATAACGTAAAAGTTCCAAAAGAAAACTTGATGCCTGGAAAATCTGGTTTGGGTGCTCCGATGCAATGTTTGGATTCGGCTCGTTATGGAATCGCTTGGGGTGCAATTGGTGCTGCGATGGATTGCTATGATACAGCCTTGCGTTATGCGAAGGAAAGAATTCAGTTTGATAAGCCAATCGCTTCTTTCCAATTACAACAAAAGAAATTGGCTGAAATGATTACCGAAATTACCAAAGCACAATTGCTAACTTGGCGTTTAGGTGTTTTGAGAAATGAAGGAAAAGCAACCACAGCGCAAATCTCGATGGCGAAAAGAAACAATGTCGATATGGCGATTCATATTGCTAGAGAAGCTAGACAAATATTAGGAGGAATGGGAATCACCGGAGAATATTCGATCATGCGTCACAGTATGAATTTGGAAAGTGTGATTACTTATGAAGGAACTCACGACATTCACTTGTTGATTACTGGTGCTGATATTACTGGCATTCCAGCATTTAAATAAGATTGAACATTTATTAAACTAATAATAAAATTTTATCAAAAAGCTTCTTGGCAACGAGAAGCTTTTTAAATTTATGACCTTTTGTAGCCTATTGACAAACAAGGAATAACCTATGAAACTACTAGCGAATCTAACTTTGGGTTTCTTTATGCTGTTGATTAATTTTGGCTGCAGCCAAGAGCATACTACTCCAGTAAACATTATTGAAAGCCCGAGACAAATCAATTATTTGGCTTTAGGTGATAGTTATACGATTGGTCAGAGTGTCTGCACCACTTGCCGATTTCCAGAACAACTCAAAGCAAGTTTACAAACATCTTATCCGAACAATTCTTTTCTTTTGCAGGTTATTGCGAAAACGGGTTGGACTACTTCGAATTTATTGTCTGAAATTAATTTAGTAAATCCTTCTAACAACTTCGACTTAGTGACGCTACTAATTGGCGTCAACAACCAATACCAAAACAAACCTTTCTCGCTCTACGAAACAGAATTTCCACAATTAGTTCTAAAGGCAATTGCTTGTGCAAAAGGTGATAAATCGAATATTATTGTGGTTTCTATTCCGGACTACGCTTACACGCCATTCGGGCAAGGAGCCGTTAATATTTCTACTGGCATCGATCAATACAATGCATTTGCGCAAAATTATTGCACAGAGAACGGCATTGTTTTTATCAACATTACGGATATCACCCGATTGGGATTAGCCCAGCCAGAGTTAGTGGCGAGTGATGG
>CANHEA010000091.1 GCA_947459635.1 Flavobacteriaceae bacterium
ACCATCAAAAACACCAATTAATAATATGGTGATTATAAGCATGGCGTACGACAAATTGCGGACTAACCAGTTTTTATTGTTAAAAAAAGAATATTCACCTTTATAAAATTCCTTTTTTAGTTCAACAAATATTAGCATAAATATGCTTAAAAGAGAAAAAATAATCATTGAAGGGTTCTCCATAAAAATCGAGCCCTTAGATGTTAATATTTTTCTTATAATTGTAAAGGCATCCGTAACATTATTGGCTCTGAAAAATATCCATGCAAAGCACGACAACAAAAATGTAATCGAGACTTGCAACAGGTGATTTAGCCACGGTAGTTTTTCTATGCCAGTTAGCCGATTTATTTTGTTTCTAAAATCTTGAGATACGATAGCAAAAATCAAATAAAAACCATTAAGAGCCCCCCAGATAATATAGGTCCAATTTGCGCCATGCCATAAGCCACTAATTAGAAAAACAAAAAACAAATTGAAGTACCAACGAGGAACTGAAACCCTATTACCTCCAAGTGAAACATATAAATAATCTTTAAACCAAGTTGATAAAGATATATGCCAACGTTTCCAAAATTCAGAAATATTTCTTGCAAAATATGGTCGATTAAAATTTGTCATTAATTCAAATCCCATAACCTTTGCTGTACCAATTGCTATGTCTGAATATCCTGAGAAATCACAATATATTTGAAACGCAAAGAATATCGTAGCCAAAATAAAAGTTGTACCATTATGTTGCTCTGGGTTGTTGTATACTGTATTAACATAAATTGCCAATCTATCTGCAATTACCAATTTTTTAAATAAACCCCACAGCATTAATTTAAGACCTTCAACTACTCTTTTGTAATCAAAATCGTATTTTTCTCTGAATTGATGAAGAAGGTTTTGCGGTCTTTCGATAGGACCTGCAACAAGTTGAGGGTAAAACATTACATATAATGAGTAAATACCGAAATGTCGTTCTGCTTTTTGATGTCCACGATACACTTCAATCGTATAGCTCATTGCTTGAAAAGTGTGAAATGAGAGCCCAACTGGCAGTAAAATGGATAAATACGGAATTGGGTTTGGCTGTCCAAAACCATGCATTAAAAATGAAAAATTCTCGTTGAGAAAGTTATAATATTTGAAAATAGCAAGAACTCCAATATTAGCAACCAAACTAAATATTAGAAAAAGTTTCCGCCTTTTTCCTTTAGTATTTTCAATATATATCCCAGCGAAATAATCTATCACGATGGTAAATCCTAATATCAGAATATAAATAGGAACAAAAGCCATGTAAAAATAGCAACTACTTATCAATAGAAGAAGCCATCTTTTTTGATATGGTAGCGCAAAATACAATGACGTTACAACAATGAAAAATATTAAAAAGTGAAATGAATTAAAAATCATAATCTATCAAATTTCTGTTAATTATCGTTCCTATTTTCTTTTTGCAAATTATTTACGTTCCGCTGCTAGATTACAGTTGCAGTTATGGAACTGAGTTTTTCTATTTTTGAAAAAACGAAAATAGGAAAAATAAATCACAAACCACCGAAAACCAATGATTGCCTGTCATACCTATTGTGATTCACATCGTTGTGATTTTTCTATCAAATTTCAGTAGAGTTGAGCGAAATAATAATGGATTCGAAAGAAAAAAAGCAACTTAATTAGAGTTGCTTTTTTATGAAATTCAATTTAAGGCGTATGATTAATTCTTCCTATTCTTACCGTACCGCCTGAAGCAGTTGCTACCAATGAATCTTGTGTCAATTTTGTCACTTCAATAACTTGTGCTCCCCCTACAATAGTACTTCCTGCACTTGGTGTCATCTTCAGTGATGTTGAAGTTTGCCAAACCCATGTGCCAAGACCGACTCCCAATGCAGGAAGAAAATTGGTCATATCTTGTTTGTATTCACCGTCGGCACCAAAATAGTATGCTTTATATAGGGTGTTATTTCCTTCGCCTGGATACCACCATCCATTGATTTGAGTTTGATCGACTGCTCCCGGCGATGTAGAAGATGATGAAGAATCACTTGAACAAGAAGTTTGCCCTAAAATAGTAACGAACAATAATGTACCTAAAAATAGTTTTTTCATGATGTATTAAATATTGGGTTTGTTTATGGATTTAATTTCTTGCAATATAGATATTTTATCATTTGTCGTATTTAGAATTACACACATTTATTAGACCCATATTCGTAATACCTTTTTTTCAATTTTCTTGAGGTCAAGTGCATCATGACGTTACGCCAATAGGCGGATTTGTGGCTACTGGAAAGCATTCTTTCCATTAGAGCAAAACGAAAATACGAAAATATAAACGTTCCCGAATCCCAAATGTTAGCAAGTGTGCTTATTGGCTGTTACTGATAGTCGCAATTTATTTGGAACATATTCAATTTCAATTTAGGCTAAACGCTGTTTAAGATTCTTCAATTATGAAAAGTTTTCATGTTAAAATCAGAAATACAACCGTGGAAAATATACAAAGAGGCAAAAAAAACCGGAGAACAACTCCGGGTCTTAGTTTAAGAAGAATATTTTAGTTTGGTACATCATATCGATAATCAAAAGTACCATCAGTAATATCATAATTCACTGTATAAGGAATTGCTTCACGATCATCACTTGTTTTAAAGTGGAATGTACCTTTTACCCTTTTAGTAGTAGTATTTATTGATGTGATCGTAATTGCACCTTCGCGAGTCCACTCAGATACATCGTTTGAATTATTAATTAGATCAATGTGCGTGGTTACCATATCAGTTTCATTATTTACAGGGTAAGTGCCAACAACTAGATCGGTGCGCTTTAGTATGAGGTTAATCTCGATTCCATCTCCAACGGTCAAAGTTGAGTTTGCTTGTAAACGAATGAATTCCGCATCAGGATAATAAGTGAATAGGTTAGGAGTTGATTCGTTGGTTCCCCATGTATTGTTTCGGTTGAACTGCACTCCATTCATCTTCCATGTCATTGCGAAAGCCGGATTTGGATCAGAATTGTTGTTATTGTTATTGTTATTGTCGCTATCATTTCCAGAGTCTGAACAGCTCGAAGCCATAAATGAAAAAACTGCTGTACAAAAAAGTAATTTTAAAAATTTCATATATAATTTTTGTTTTGGTTAAGCGTCAAAAATAGACAAATAATTTAGTTTACTGTTGTTTTTAGCAATAATCGGTAACGTTGCGCCAAGAGGCAGATTTACGGCTAATGGAAAGAAATCTTTCCATTGAATCAAAACGAAAATACGAAAATAGACGTTCCTGAAACCGAAAAGTTAGCAAGTGCGCTTATTGGCTTTTAGGTGCTGCCAAATCTTCTGCCAAAAAGACCATCGTCGTTAAATTACCTTTTAAATTTTACGTATTGCTTTATTCTACAATTAGTTTCTCGGTCTGAATTCCATTGTCAGACATAATTTTCATTAAATAATGACCTTTTTTTAGTCGAGAAATATCAATTGTGAAGTTAACTTGATCTTTTTCAAGTATTTTTCTACCCAAAAAATCGAATATTTCCACTTTTAATTTGGTCTTTTCATTTGAGTTTATATTTACAATACCTGACGATACTGGATTGGGATAAATAGTTATTTTATCTTGATTAAATTGAGCGTTACTAAGCGAACATTGAACTAAATCATTCGCATAATTTAAATTGTAGTACTGATGAAATACTGTCCATGAAGAATAAGGCTCTTGATTGCTTTGAGCTAAAGCGACATTATCAACTTTTATACAAACCGAGCCTTCGATATAATCAGCAGGATAATCAAAACAAAAACTGCAACCGACACGTATTTGCATATTCGGATTGTTGCTATTGTTGTTTAAGTTAATTCTCTTAATACCTGGAGCGACGATTTCTTGAATGTTTGGATTGTTACTTAAATCAATTTCTGGTATGTAATTGAATGGTGTTACATCACCACCACTTGTAATGTCAATATACTCCAGAAGTAAGTTATTTGATACATCTACAGAAGTGAGCATATTATCAACACAGTCTAGGTAAGTGAGATTAATTAAGCTATCGGTATTTAAATTTTCAATCATGGTGCTGTGTACTTCCAGCCGCTCAAGATTAACAAATGCTTCTAATCCTGTTAAATCATGGATCATACCTTCATAATAGTCAGCTGCAGGATAAGGATAATTCGGCAATGTATTGGTTGATAATTCTAACTGTGTTACCAACAATGCATCACTGGTTAAGATTTGACCATTAACTGTCAAATCTGAATCGATACCCAAATCAATTAGTGCTCGCTCAAAGCGGTTATCTGGAATAATAGTTACTTGGGCAACTGATTTGCTTTTTGCTAGTAACAGCAACAAAATGAGGAGTAATTTTTTCATATGACAAGTATTTTATTTGTTGACTATGTATTTTGGCTTCCGATATTTCTCTATTTTACACAATGCTCAAAATTGGTTGCGCCTAACGTTCCGCCAATAGGTGGGTTTGCGGCTAATGGAAAGATTTCTTTCCATTAAAGCAAGACGAAAATACGAAAATAAACGTTCCCGAAACCGAAAAGTTAGCAAGTGCGGTTATTGGCTGTTGTGCGGAGGCTTTCTGCTATTTGTCTAGCGTTAAATTCTTCAAATTAATACTTCCGCATTTAATTTCCATTTCGTCTATCAATGATATAGGTTTTTTGGTAGAATAGCGCGATATTTTATATATTAACTCTTGTCCTTTCAAACTAATTTCGTTTCTAGTCATACCTGTTGCATCTCGAGTCATTATTAGCATTAAGAAATAAATGCCGCTCGATTCTTTCGGTTGAATAGTTCTTTTCAATGAAGTTGGCCGGTTAATATTTTTGTCTAAAAAACTCTCTATGTCTGTAAGGCCATAAAAAATTAAGGGAAATTTGTCAACCGTCATATTTTCTGCAGAAACCAACATTTTAAAGTACTTTCCAGGTACATTCGAAATCTCATATGAATGTAATGGAAAGTCTATTTTTAAATCTAAAGTATTATCTGTTTCATTGATTATCCGAGTCCAAAAAACAGCATAACCACATTCATTGCCTTTTGGGTCAATGTATTTTACACCTCCTTTTGGGTAACCATTTTGTATAACAACACTCTTTCCGAAAGAATCTTTATATTCATATTTTGAATAAATTTCCATCTCATCAAATGTTCTTGCGTTAATAATATTCTTTGCAGAATTTAGGTCTTTTGCTTCGACTTTGTCAATTTCAGATATGTTTGAATTTTTACAAGAAAAAAGCTCCGCTATCAATATCAAATAAATCAATGTGTTTTTTTTCATATCCAATATTTTTTATCGGTTGTTGACTCAAGCTTGCGCACAACGTTTCCTTGCTAGAGCTTGTAGCGGCTTATGGAAAGCTTTTTTTCCATAACAGAGCAAACGAAGTTATGAAAAGTAAACGGACAATTTACCGAAAAACTTAGCCATAAGTTTTAGCAAGTGTTAGCGGTAGTTTTTATTCTATCCATAAATTTCCTATAGAATACGTTCTGGCTTGTCCACTAATTATTACACGATTTTCTTTATTTGTACAATTTAATTTTCCAATACGTTCTGAAATTTGTAATGCTGTAAGCTCATTTTTATGTAGACGATTTGCCCAAAATGGGATTAATGAACAATGTGCTGAACCTGTCACCGGATCTTCTAAAATAGATGCTTGTGGCGTAAAAAAGCGAGAAACAAAATCGCAATTTATACCTTTCGCAGTAACTATTACTCCACCTGGATCAAGGTTTATTTCGTCAAAGAGTTGGCGGTTAATAGATATGTTTTTTATATCTTCCTCTGAATCATATAACAATACATAATCTCGTGATTTTAAAACTTCTTTTGGTTGTATGTTTAATGATTTTGAGATGTTTTCAGGTAAACTACTTTCAATCGGCATCCTTGATGGGAAGTCTAAATAATAGAAATCGTTTTCTACAATAACTGTTAAATCTCCACTTAAGGTTTCAAAAATTATTTTATCGTTTTTGTAATTCAGAATTGTTTTTAAACAATGAGCCGTTGCAAGAGTTGCGTGTCCACACAAATCCATTTCAATTTCGGGAGTAAACCAACGTAAATGTATTTTTTCTCCTTTATCTACAAAAAAAGCGGTTTCAGCAACAGCATTTTCTTTTGTGATTTTTAGAAGAATATCGTTTGGTAACCAATTGTCTAATGGTACCACACAAGCTGGATTTCCTCCAAAAATTTTATCCGTAAAAGCATCAATTTGATATAATTCTAGTTTCATAATTAGTTTTTCATGTAAAATTACCGCTAACGTTTCGCCAATAGGCGGATTTGCGGCTAATGGAAGGAAATCTTTCCATTACAGCAAAACGAAAATACGAAAATAAACGTTCCCGAAACACAAATGTTAGCAAGTGCGCTTATTGGCTGTTATGATAATCGCAGCCGAAGACACGAGAGCAGGCGAGGAGAGTAATTCCAATATTCTATTCCAATGAGTAATTAACTTTTGATCTTTAAATTTTCCACAACTACAAAACAAACTTGCGAAAGAGAAACGCTCAATTTAGCTTTCAATTTTTTTCTTTTTCAATACAAAACTTAGCAACCAAAATTGGTTAAAGCACTCGAGAGCAACGCTCAAAAAATGGTTTAACCAAACCATTTTCGGAAACTGCTGTGAGTAATCCAACTTCGATAGAATTACTTTCCACTTTCAATTTTCAATTGCTTTTCCAATGAGTAATTTTCATTTCGTCAAATTCAAACTGAAACGTCAAATTTTCCGCCGGCTGCGATAGTCATAACGTTTCCTTGCTAGAGCTTGTGGCGGCTTATGGAAATCTTTTTTTCCATAACCGACCAAGCGAAGTTATGAAAAGTAAACGAACAATTTACCAAAAAACTAGCCATAAGTTTTAGCAAGTGTTACCGCTAGTTTTACTCTTTATCCAAAAATTCAGAAATTTTTTTATGAATATCTGGAATTTTATTTTTCATTACATCCCAAACAATTGAATAATTTACTCCAATATAATCGTGGATTAATCGGTCACGCATTCCAGCCATATTTTTCCATTGAATTGTACTCCATTTTACTTTGAAGTCAGCAGGAATTTTCTTTGTTGCTTCTCCAACAATTTCCAAACTTCTTACAACTGCACGTTTAAGAGTTTCGTCATCCATGAAATCTTCAAACAATAAATTTTCAGTTACTGAAATTATATACGAACATTCGTCTTGAATATGTCTAAGATATTCTTTTGGCTCTTTAGACATATTGAACTTCGCTTAAAATTTTCGGACCAATATATGGGCTCAAACCATTTTTAGTAACAACTTCGATTTTTTCATTTTTGAATATTTTTTCAAACAAATCATAAACCGCCATATAATTATCAAAATTTTCTTTTTCAGGCTCAAAATCAATCAACAAGTCAATATCACTTTCGCTTGATTGTTCATTGCGCAAGTAAGAACCAAACAAACCAACATTTCGAATACCAAATTTCGAAAGCTTTAGCTTATTAGATTTCAATGTTTTTAATATGTTATCTTTTGTTGTCATTTCAAACTTTTTTCAAATATACAAAAGTTTGTTGTTTGAAGTTCGCGCGCTCTAAAAATTAGCGGTAACGTTTTTGGGCTTGGCGTTCGTGCGGGATTTTAGGGCACAAAACTGTCAACCCAGCACTAAAGTTGATTTGAAAAACTGCACTTGAATTTAAGCACTTCACCCCGCATGACGCCAAACCCATGTTACCGGTTCGTGCTTCTTCTTTGGTCATATTGTCTGTATGCCGCATGAAAATAAAAAGTTATAAGTGTTGTCATAAAGTTCTATTGGTCTTGTTGGGTCTATATTTTCACCATAAGGAATAAAGATAATTAAACCTTGTCTTGCTCTAGTCATTAAAACCCTGTAAGCATTTCTCAAATATGATTTGTCAATTTCGCTGTTTATAGCTTTCCATTTAGTCCCTTCAAAAGATTGATAGTTCCATTCACCATTGTTGAAGTTGAAGTTAATGTCCCATGCTAAACAAACGTAGTCAATTTCCAAACCTTGTATGTCAAATTCAGTCGCAACTAATTCTAAATAATGTGACGAACGAACATCAGACGCATCATTTAAAAACCAATCTTCGGCTGTAATTTCATTTTTCACGTCAATTCCAAGCGGTCTTAATCGTCTTCCGCCAGAACTGCCAACAAGGCCTATTCGTTCAGTTCCTTTTTTGTTTTTCCTTAACCACTCTTTTGCAACATTAAAATCTCTTGTTAGACGTATTGGAAAAAGCTTATCAATTTCATTTAGAATAGTCTTTGCCTGAATAGCATTTCCATCAATTACAGCATGAACAAAGCTTGATATTTTCTCTGAACGAAATGAGCGAACAGAAACTGATAAATGAAGTTCTGTCTCTGCATTGCCTTTGTCTTTAAGCCAAGTTTTTAATATTTCGTCATTTAAATAGTCGTTGTCTGCTGTAATTAAGTTAGAATAATAAATGTCCCAATTCGGATAGTGATTTTTTAGTGCAATTACCCATTCTGAAAGTCCAGCTTCACCAGTGTTGATTTCTTGTCCGCCACCAACTAAACAAATTATTGTGCAGTAATTTTCATGTCTGTTCATCACATCAATCAAAAACTCTGGTTCCGACATGTCAAAGTCTTTCCCCTTTGATTTCATAAATGAAGTAGCCTTCTCTCTTGTCCAAGCTCTTTGAGCTTCGTCAAAAACAACTACTTTTTCATCAGGTGCTTTACTTGAAATTAAATTGTCGTCTCTGAAGTGGTGAATATTCTGAATAAAGGCGTTAGCCTTTATTGCAGATTTTTTCTTTGTTAGTTTTTCACCGTTTTCTTTGGCTTGTTGAACTTCATCTCTAACTAAAGCTTCTCTTAAAACATAAACTAATGGTCCGTTACCGGAAAGAAATACCGCATTTTCATCTTCATGGGCTTTTCTTCTTTCGTTGGCTATGTTAAGTCCGGCTAAAGTTTTTCCTGCACCTGGAACTCCTGTCAAAAAGCAAATAGATTTAGAATTAGTTGCTTTTGAATTTTCAATAATTCTATTAATGCATTCGGTGGTTTTTGAGAGGTTTATGGCTCCTGCATCACTTCTTGATATTTCTGAAACGGAATGTCCCCTGTAAAGAGCTTGTGAAGCTTCAATAATTGTAGGTGTCGGTTTGTAAATAGAATTTCCCCATTGTGTCGGATTTATTTTTGCCCCATCACTTAAAGAAAGAATTTGACTTATTATTTTAGCAATATTGTTTTGATTGCCTTTAAGTGGTTCAAATAAATTGTCACTTATTTCAAAAATATTTTCAAATTCGGTTGCTTTTGTTGATACTAAGATTGGAACAATCTTTTCATGGTGGCTACCTTCATGAAAATTTTGCAGGTCTAAGCAGTAGTCGACAGTTTGTTCTATTGCGTGCTTTTGATATTCAGTGTCGCCAACTTTAAATTCA
>CANHEA010000092.1 GCA_947459635.1 Flavobacteriaceae bacterium
TATTTGTAAACTTGTCGGAACTTAAATCTACCTTGAAACCAAACTGTGGACTTAACATATATCTTACACCTACACTGAAGGAGTTGATTTCTACATCTGTAAAAAAAGAATTGGGATTGAATGAGTAATATCCCGGCGAATAGGGTTGTGTACCCAAGCTTCTTCCCGCAGTTACCTCAACGGTCCATTTGTTGTAATCTTTTCTCTCTCCCGTGTCATTGGCTTCCTTTAAATCTTCCTTAGGCGCGTCTTGCGCATATGAAAAGGAAACTGTCAGTAAGGCAACTAATACAACTAGTAAACGATGTTTCATAATATATAAGGTTGTTACGACTATCGGTATAGTCAGATTTTAACATTTAAGATGCAAATATAGGAGTTTACTTTTAAAATTCAAGTCGCGGCCAAATAAAAGCTATTTTACTTATCAACTTTTGTTTATATTTTCACTTAAGTTGGATAGCCGCAGATTGTATTACTTAAACTGAATTGAATGTTTGGTCTTTATTCTCTATTTTAATTCATTGCTAATCGGAATTTGACTTATTAATTCATTGCAATAAAAACTACCATAAACCGTGGTTTTTTTTCGTGAAGGAATTGGATTCAGAATTTAAGTTAATAAGAAAAAAGCTAACTTTGTGCAACAAAAATTAGAACCTATGCGCTTTCATACAAGAAAATGGGTAAAACCTGAGGACTTGAATCCGAATGGAACTTTATTTGGTGGTAAATTATTAGCTTGGATCGATGAAGAATTAGCATTATATGCAATTATACAACTTGAAAATTCCAGAATAGTAACCAAGCATATGTCGGAAATTAATTTTAGAAGTTCGGCACGACAAGGAGATATTGTCGAAATTGGAATCGATGTGGTACGATTTGGAAATTCTTCACTTACCTTGAAGTGTGAAGTCAGAAACATCATGACCAGAGATACAATAATCACTATTGATTCGATTACTATGGTTAGTTTAGGAGTAGATGGCAAACCACAAGCTCATGGAAAAACCACCATTGAATTTATTCAAGATAGGCTTAAATAAAGTTTTAAGATTGGGCTTCTTTTCCGGTAGATAATTCAAAAATCTCCAGATCAAAATAGCCAATCGATGCAATAATATGATCAAAAATATCAGACATAATATATTCGTAATTTTCGAATTTCTTGTCTTTTGTAAAGGTGTAAATTTCTAAAGGAATACCTTGGGCAGTTGGTTGTAATTGTCTGCAAAGCAGTATCATATCTTTATTTAAACTAGGGTAATTTTCGAGATAGCAAGTGATGTATTTTCGAAATAAACCAAAGTTCGTTAAGTTTCTTCCATTAATAGGCAACGACCTGTCAATTTGATGAAAGGCATTGAATTGATTAATTTCTATTTGTCTATCTTCGATGTATTTGCTAATCAACTGAATTTTTTTCATATCAGTCAATTCTGCTTCGCTAAGAAAATGAATGCTACGCGCTTTGATCAATAAGTGTCTTTTGATACGTCTTCCGTCAGAATTGAGCATTCCACGCCAGTTGCGGAAGGAATCTGAAATTAGACTGTAGGTTGGAATAGTGGTGGTTGTATTATCGAAATTGCGCACTTTAACGGTTGCAAGGTTGATTTCGATCACATCGCCGTCTGCTCCAAACTTATCAAATGTAATCCAATCGCCTATACGAACCATGTCGTTTAAAGAGACTTGTACACTTGCTACGAAGCCTAAAATGATATCTCTGAAAATCAAAATAATAATGGCCGAGACTGCTCCCAACGTTGTAAATAGGGTATTGGCCTTAATATTGAATAGCTCGGAAACAATTACAGTTAATCCGATTATCCAAAGAATAATCATAATTACCTGTATATAGCTATCAATAGGTTTGTCACTATATTCTGGCTTAAGTTTGAGATAATCTCGGAGTGCGTTGAAAATAGTTCGTACTATCCATAGACTAAGCAAAATGATATACACACCTACCAAATTTCCGAAAACCGCTTCCCAATAGACAAAGTTATTCAGGATGATTGGGACTGATTTGTAAATAAATAGCAACGGAATCAGATGTGAGATGTATTTTGCCGTTTTGTTTGAAATGAGTAGATCGTCAAATTTTGTTTTTGTTTTACTAGCTATTACGGCCATCACGGTGACCAAGAAAAACCTAAAAACAAAGAATATCAAATAGGCGAGTGCAGATAAAATAAAGATATTAATAAATAGACTTGCGTAGGACGCAAAAGTGTCTTCCAATCCCCATTTTCGCAACAAAGGATAGCACCAACAAAAGACTAATTCAAGCAATTTATGCACTTCGTAGATATTTTTTTTCTATATAAAAGGTCCCGAACGGAATAACCGAAGCCAAGCAGATGGTTGCAAATTTTTTGACATCCCATTTTTCTTCCATTTTTAACATAATGGCCAGTGTAATATAACCAATAAAAAGCAAGCCATGCGCCATGCCGATAGTTCTAACAAAAATAGGTTGGTCGAAAGCATACTTCATTGGCATTGCAAAAAACAGCAAAAGCAATAGAGAAATACCTTCTAAGAAAGCAGTGATTTTGAATATCTTATTCATTGTTATTTTTTTGTTGTGCTTGATATTTTGGCAAAATTAGCAAATTAGGATTCACAATTGTCACAAAACTAAAGTACTTTTGTTGGAATTGATATTCAGATGAGCAAAAGAGAATTAAAAAAGTACCTAAATCAACTTTCTAAAGAACAACTGGAAGAGCAAATTGTTACGATTTACGATAAGTTCCTGCCGGTCAAGACATATTTTAATTTTGTTTTCAATCCGAATGAAGAACGTTTGATACGAGAAGCAAAGCTGAAGATATCTAATGAGTTTTTCCCACATAGAGGCAAAAGACCTAAACTTCGGAGGTCGACTGCGCAAAAGTTTATTAAGCACTTTATTTCTTTAGGAGTTGATTCTTTTCTAATCGCCGACTTGATGCTATATGCCATAGAAGTAGCGCAAGCGTTAACGGCTGAAAAACTTATAAAGCAAGACGCTTTTTTTAAAGGGATATTAACTTCTTATGAGCAGGCAATTCGGTTTGTATTAGAAAAGGAAATCTATTCCGAATTTAGTGTTAGAATATCTAAAATTCAGGAAGTAGCGGTAAAACAAGATTGGGCAAACCAGAATGAATTTACGGCAATTGTCGAGCGGTTTGAATATTAATTTATGTTTTTCAATTAATTGATCGAATAAGTCTTTTTTAGCTGTACTTTTGCAAAATTCAAAAAATGCGCAATGCCTCATAGAGAAGTAGAATCAGACATTGAAGATAGAAAAGAGCTGTACAGTTATCAGCAAGGGGATATTGCGACTATATTTGAGCGTTTAGACAATGCGCCAAACAACCATCATTTGTTGTATCAATTGCCAACAGGGGGAGGGAAGACCGTCATATTTTCTGAAATTGTAAGAAGATATCTTTCTAAGCATGATAAAAAAGTGCTGGTTTTAACGCACCGTATCGAGTTGTGCAAGCAAACATCGAAAATGCTCAAGGGTTTTGATGTCAAAAATAAAATCATTAACAGCAAAGTCAAAGAATTACCGGACCAAAATGACTATTCGTGCTTTGTTGCCATGGTAGAAACTTTGAAAAATCGGATCAATGACAAAAAGTTGCATCTTGATAATATTGGTTTGGTAATCATCGATGAGGCGCATTACAATTCCTTTCGAAAACTACTTAGCTTCTTTAAGAATTCTTTTATTTTAGGGGTAACAGCAACGCCTTTGAGTTCCAATATTAAGTTGCCAATGAATGAGAATTACGATGAGTTAATTGTCGGCGACACGATTTCATCTTTGATCGAAAAAGGATTTTTAGCCAAAGCGATTACGTATAGCTATGACGTTGGATTAACTTCTTTGAAAGTTGGAATTAATGGCGATTATACGGTAAAATCATCCGACGATTTATATTCTAATTTGGCAATGCAGGAAAAGTTGATTCATGCCTACGTTGAAAAATCATTAGGTAAAAAAACATTAATTTTTAACAATGGTATCAATACGTCTTTATATGTCTACGAAACCTTTAGGGAAGCTGGTTATCCTGTAAGACACCTTGATAACACTAGTAATCCAGAAGATCGTCGGGAGATTCTAGCCTGGTTCAAGAAAACACCAGATGCCATTTTGACTTCAGTTGGAATCCTTACTACAGGTTTCGATGAACCTACTGTGGAGAGTATTATCTTGAATAGAGCCACAAAATCATTGACGCTATATTTTCAAATGATTGGACGTGGATCACGAAAGCTAGTCAATAAAGACACCTTTACGGTAATTGATTTAGGTAATAACGCAGCAAGATTTGGACTATGGAGTGAGCCTGTTGATTGGCAACATATTTTTAAATCGCCTGAGTATTATCTAGAGAATCTGCGTGATGATGTTGAAATTGAAATGCATTTCAAGTATCAAATGCCACCCGAACTTCGAGCAAAGTTTTCAAAAACGGACGTCGTTACTTTTGATGTCGACGAGGAACATAAATTAGCCATTGCACAAAACCTCCGTTCAAAAATTGTAGTGGAGAAATCGCTCGAACAGCACGCGTCTATGTGTGTTGATAACTCCGAGGGTTTGCTCGAAGCTAAAAGTCTTGCAAAAGAACTCAGCGAAGACATTCAAGATAGAATGAAACGCTATGCAAGTTGTTTAAGTCATTGTAGCAAAAACTATCGGGAATGGCTTATTGAAGACTACAAATTGAAGCTTATTTTACTCATCGGAAAAAAAATCCGAGAAAAGCTCTATTAATTCCACTTTGATTATAAACTAATTCGATGAAATACATCATTTTACCGATGTAATAATCGTATTTTTTTTAACAAAAATTTCTTCCAATGACTTCTTCTTAAAAAAGTTGCACTTTATCGACTTTATGAGTGTTTACAACAGATTTCAGTCGTATTTTTTTTTTATTAAGCAAACTCAAAATATATTTGCCATAGAAATAGATGTTAAATTTCCCCTAATTTAATGTTACCCCAATGTTTCTAAATGCTTAAACCTAAAGAATATGAAAAACAAGTATGATGTAATGTTGATTTTAGAAGGAACCTATCCATTTAATGGTGGCGGGGTTTCAACTTGGGCGCACATGCTGTGTAACAAAGTAACTAATGTTAATTACACCTTATACTCAATCAACGCCGATTTCGAGGAAAAATCAAAGTATAAATTAAGCGAAAACGTAAAAGACGTGATTCAAGTGCCTTTATGGTCTCCTTTAGAGCCTAAAGAGCTTTTGAGTTATGGAAAGAAATACTATAAAACAGTTAATAAGAAAGAACAAGAAGATGAGTCAATCATCGAAAGCGAGTTCATTCCAATTTTCGAAAGATTGTTAGCTGCGATTTATGATTCATCGATGGATATTGAAGAAATTGACGACGTCATTTTTGATATGTGGCAATTTTTTCAAAATCATGACTACAAAAACACCATGAAAAGTCAATTGGTTTGGAAGTGTTTTTGCGAAACAGTTTCTAAAGTTATTGCAAAAGACAATCACTATGAAGCCACTTTGTATGACTTCACAGTGGGAATGCGTTGGATTTACAGATTCTTAATTCCAATTTCTATTGATGTTCCTAAAGTAGATGTTTCTCATCTTACGCTATCTGGATTTCCAGTAATTCCAGCGTTGGTATTGAAATACAAATACGGAACACCAATTATTGCAACGGAACACGGAGTTTTTATAAGAGAAAGATTGATTGCCATAAATTCATCAGAATATTCATTTTTCTTGAAGAATTTATTGATAAAATTTTCAGAATGCATCACTAAATTGGTGTACTACAAAGCAGATATGATTTTGTCAGTAAACAAATTTAATATGTCATGGGAAAAGAAATATGGTGCGCATCCCAACAAAATTGACGTTATTTACAACGGAATTGACTCTGACTTATTTATACCTGGTGAAAAACCAGAGCATTTAAAAGACGTTCCAACGGTTGTTGCGGCAGCTAGAATTTTTGAACTGAAAGATGTACTGACCATGATACGATCTTGCGCTGTGGCTAAGAAAAGTATACCAAATGTAAGATACTTAGTATATGGAGATAACAATGCGGTACCACAGTATACAAAAGAATGCAACGACCTAATCAAGGAATTGAAGTTGGAAGAGAATTTCTTTTTGGCGGGTTACCATGACCAACCGCATAAATTATTTTGTGAAGGAGATATTTCGATATTGACGTCTATTTCTGAAGGATTCCCATATACTGTATTGGAATCAATGAGTTGTGGAATTCCTGTTGTTGCTACTGATGTCGGTGGCGTAACAGAAGCATTAGATACGAATTGCGGTTTTATTTGTAAACCGAAAGACTTTGAATCTCTTGGAAAAAGTGTTGTAAACCTACTGCAAGACGACGTTCTAAGAAAGAAAATGGGTGAAAATGCACGCAAGAAAGTAATTGATAACTTTACCATTGACAAGTTCATTAAAGAATATGAAATGGCCTATGAGTTTATCATGAACAGAAAAGCACAAGAACCAATTTACTTACATTCACACATGCAACAAGAAGCTATGGAGGCATCTTAGAAAAGAAAATTTTACTTAACCAAAAATAGACCCCAATCTACGATGGAAAATCATTTTACAAACATTAAGTCTTTAATTGAAAAAACTAAAGACAAGATTGGTAAGCCTGTTAGTAGCGAGGTTGTTGAGGCAACGATTGAATCTCTAGGGATTCGAGAGAAAGATACTAAAGACGACTTTGGATTCAATTCGATTAAAGAATTGGCAGAGTTGGTGTTTTATGAATTAAACACAGACCGATACTACATTGGTGCAAAGAACGAAAAGGAACTTGAAGTTGAAAGAACGCAACCTAAGATCATTCAGCTTAAAGATTATTTTAGAGTTAAAACTAAAATTTTTGTTCAATACTACTCCTTAGGAATTTTTCACTTACTTCCCGTTTTAATTCAAATTGCAGCGATTATCGTTTTTGGATATTCGTTGTGGACTTTTGTTGGTTTTAATGAAATTCAATCAACCGCCGTAGTTTTAGGTGTTGTCATTGGATTAGTTTCTACTGGTGGATTTGTACAAGTAATTGGCAAGCAAGCTTCCTTTTATTGGAATTATGAAGATTATATGATGACCAATAAAACCATCAATTATCTTCATAAAATTGGCATGCTCTCTATATTTTTTGTACTAACCTCTATATTCTTATTAAATTTCTTTTTTCATATCTATCCATATGAAATTTTGTTTGTTGTATTTGCCTACGCATTTTTTGTGGGAATGCTACTTTTGATGTTGGCACCATTGCACACAATCAAGCAACGCTGGGTCATAACTTTTGCCATTTTTGCTGGAACTGCAGTTTCTATTTTCCTTAAAGAAAAAACTAATTTGTTGATTTTTGCTACGCATTGGATTGGAATTGGAGTCGCGATTATTATCGTCAAGATTTTCTTGATGGCTTATTTTAGAAACTTAACCAAGAGCAAAAAATCAATCAGTGGTAACAAGATAAAAGTACCGGTATTGTTATACCATAACTACCAATATTTCTTCTACGGGATATTTGTGTACTTATTTATATTTATCGACAGAATTATGGCTTGGTCTTCTGGCATCAACGGAAATCTACCATTCTTGGTTTATTTTGAAAAAAATTATGAATTAGGGATGGATTTAGCTATTTTAGTTTTTTTATTGCTCGCAGGAGTTCTAGAATATAGTATTGCATCATTTACAAGATTTATTGATATTGGACAAAAAATTACCGATCATAAAACACCGGAGTTATTTAACTATCAATTGCGAAAAATGTATTGGCAACAGGTAGCTTTGCTCTTTGTTACTAGCTTATTAGCATTTGTTTTTATCTATTATATTATCAATGCTTCTTGGGGTTTTGAAGGTCAGTTTAATGAAACATTAGTACAATTGAGCATCAAAGTTTGTGTTATCGGCGGAATAGGTTATGTATTATTGGCATGGGGAATGTTGAATTCTCTGTATTTATTTACTTTGGGCCAAGCTAAAAAGCCATTGAAAGCGATTATTTATGCTTGTTTGTTAAATATATTCTTAGGTTTCGTTTTAAGTAGATTTTTTGCTTATGAATACAGTGTAGTAGGCATGCTTTTAGGAGCTGCACTTTTTGTTGCGCTTACTTTAAAAGCAAATATCAATTATTTTAAAAACCTAGATTATTACTACTATGCAGCGTATTAAAGTACTTCTTGTCATAATTCCACTAATTTTAGTTTTTAATTCTTTTCAAGACGATATGAAAAAAAGTACCGTATTATTTTGCTATGGAAGAACAAAACCAGAACTAATTAAAGGATACAAATACGTTATCGTCGAGTCAAAGCACTTTTCTACAAAAGATGTTCAAGTTCTAAAATCTCAAAATGATAAGGTTTTTGCTTACATTAGCTTGGGTGAAATCAACGCAAACTCAAGCCATTTCAAAGATTTAGAGAAATATGTCGTCGGCAAAAATGAAATTTGGAATAGCCATTATATCGATTTAAAGTCGAAAAAGGCAAATGAAATTCTGATCGAAATGGTTGATGAAATTTTTTCTTTTGGCTACGACGGATTATTTCTAGATAACATTGATAATTTTACGATTCACGGTCCACAGAAAGAGCAAACTGAAAAAGTGATTCAACTCATCAAATCCATAAAAGAGAAGTATCCGAAGAAAGCATATATCCAAAATGCGGGGCTAGATTTAGTCGAAGAAACTTCCAGATATGTTGATGTTATCGCTATCGAATCGAAAGCAACTGACTACAATTTTAAAGATAAAAAATACAATCTACGGGAAAAAACTATCTTTGACGAGAACATGAATCGTCTAAAAACCATTAGTTCAACTTATTCTATTCCTTTTATTCTGGTTGAATATGCTGATTCAAAGGAATTAGTAGAGCAAGTCAAAGAAAGAATTGACCCCACAGGTTTCGACTTTTTTATTGGGACAATCGATTTACAAACGGTCCCTAAATTTAATTAGTAAGCACTATGATGTTTCTTTCAAGTTCAATTTTATTAGGTTTTATAAGGCTTTGCTTTATATTACTTTTTTTATTCTACTTGAATAGGAAGTTTGTCAATTATTCACGCCATGTGCATTTTATGGACTTTCTTGTCCTAAATTGGTTTCGTTATTCTAGCATTTTGCTCATTGTTGTTTTTATATTAGTCGAAGCAAGTGTGTACAATCTATTCAATTGCTTTTTTGTCTTTGCAGTTTTAATAGGGATTGACATCATTGGATTTAA
>CANHEA010000093.1 GCA_947459635.1 Flavobacteriaceae bacterium
AGATAGCGCGGATTTTCAATCCGTGCCAAAAATAAATGTAATTAAGCAAAACTTAATACGATTCGTTTTTTTACATTTATAAAATAAATCAACGCCATGTCAACAAAATACAAAGCCACTACCACTGAAGAAGCTTATTTTATTACTATTACAACCGCAGGTTGGTTGGATGTTTTTACAAGACTTAGTCAGAAGAACAATATCATCAATGCATTGCAATATTGTCAAAAGTATAAAGGACTTGAAATTTATGCTTATTGCATCATGACCAGCCACATTCATATCCTCTGCAAAGGTACTGAGGGGTTTGTATTGTCAGATATTCTGCGAGACTTTAAAAAATTTACATCAAAACAGATTATCAAAACGATTATTGAATTTCTGGAAAGCAGAAGGGAATGGATGCTAGCTTATTTTCAAGAAGCCTGTGCACATCTTAAACGCGACCAAAATTATAAAGTTTGGCAGGATGGTTATCACGCTGAGATTGTTACGACAAATTGGTTTATTAAACAGAAGGTCAATTAAATTCATAACAATCCAGTAGTCGAGCGAATCGTTACATTACCCGAAGATTATTATTTTAGCTCGGCGAGAAACTATGCAAGCTTAGCGTGTCCTTTAGAAGTAGTTTTATTGGACTTGTTTTAGCATAGATGTGTCGACAATTATGATGTTTCGATTACGATGGCACGGACTGCAAGTCCGCGCTATCCGTCGCGAGGGGGAACATCCGCGCGAGGGGGAACATCCGCGCGATCGGCATGCAAGTCCGCGCTATCCGTCGTGAGGGGAACATCCGCGCAATCGGGTGTCATACTTATTTTCAATATTCATGTTTTAATTCTTTTAATATTAAGCCACCATTCCCTTCTCAAAAACCTCCACAAACTCCTTCATCTTCGCAATAATTCTATTGCCAATTTAATGGCATGTTCTTGTCGATGAATTTCATTCGTTTATTTTTAAATTCACATTAAGGAATTAAGTTCGTATAATCTTCGATTTCTGGCACGATTGGAGCGATTAAAAACATAAAACTTTAACAAAAATACCTACTACTTTATGTCTAACAGTCTCTTCATCACGAAGGATAATAGTCTCATAGGGTAATGTTGATTTTGGTAAAAGTGTTATTTCTTCATGTCTCCAGTTTTCTTCAGTGGTTATTTTTTTACTACTATATTCTTTAATTGTATAATTTGATCCAAAATCTGCATCAATATAATCAGTCATTTCTACTAGTGTAATTAAACCGTTACGAGAACCCTGATTGTATTTTTCGAAAAGACAAATGGAACCGTTTGGAATGATTTTATTCATCGATTCACCAACTACTTTGCAAGCAAAGAAATGATCTTGATTAACAATTGCTTCATCCAATGCTATGAAACGAATATCTTCTAATAATTGTAAGTCAGAAAATGAACCAGCAGCAATTTCTAAATTGTAGAGCGGAATTGTTTTTCTATTAGGTGCATCAACGATTGTAAGTTTTGGTTTTACTTCAACTTTGTCTTTAGTTGAAATAAATTGACTTAGGTATTTTCTGAGATTTTCATTACAAGCATAAATGAACGTTCCTTTTACACCACGTAAAAGAATTGTTTTGTAGATATTTAGAATATATTCTTTTAGGATTTCATCATCCTTAATGGTGTTTTTACCAGCTTTATCTTTGTATTTACTTTTGTCAATTACTAATTGTTTTTTTTCGAAATCATAATTGAGTTCAGGCCCTATAATGACTCCTGTATAATTTAAATCGTATCCTTGAGTTGTATGAATACAGCCAACTTCATCCATTGAATTTGGTGAATTTACCCAGTCTATCGCTACGCTATTCCAACGTAATTTTGTGTCCTCAATTACAATGTCAAAAGCAGCTTTATCTTTATTTGAAATCCATTCCCATGCATAACCTGCAACCATTCGTGATAAGCCATCCAATTTCTCACGTTTATTAATCTCATTTACCATAAGTTGAATGTCTTCGAACAAATAGCATTCGTATTCTGTGGATTGAAACTTATTTGTAGAATCACTGTTGTTATCTAATAGGTCATGAATTAACTTAACATATTCATTTCCACCTCGACATCTAAATTGTGTTTTAAGAGATTCAATACGTGTTGATGGAGCCTTTTCAAGTTCAACATAACGTGAACGCAGAATATCCGATGGTTTTATAGATTGAAAGCGATCATAGAAAATAAGTGATTTTTGTGATTGAACTAATAACCAATCTAATTCAGATGCAGTTGATTCATCTAATCCTAATACTTTACATGTATCATCGAAAGGTTTAAAATAAGGACCAAGATTTACACGCCTTCTTAAACGATGACCTTCATCAACAATTACTAAATCATACTTATTTTTTGCCAAATCTGATGGACCTACTACCATTTTTGGTGATAAACCTTGAATATTTTTAAAAACCTTTGAAATAGTTTTTCTGAATGAAGCCATCGGAATAACTAAAGCCATTTCCAAGTCACCATATTTTTCTCTAACTGACTGCAAAAGGTCAAATAATTCCAAATCTTCCTCATCAAAATCAGAAAAGTTAAAATCATCAAGATTTGTTTTAAGCAATTTGAAAAGAAAAATTGCAAGTATTGATTTACCTGTCCCAGCACCTCCTTGAATTAAACTAACATTAGTATTATCATCAAGTAGACATTCCAAAATTAATTTCAAACTCGCAACTTGTTCAGTTGAAAGTGATTTGTAAGGTGAATATTTGAATAAGTCAGAATTGTCGATGTGCTCTAAGGAATGTCGAGCAATCCCCATTTTTCTCAAATCATCCCAAATATCAGAGAATAATTCCCAATAAACTTCTTTTTGCTGATAAAATCTATGGTTTGCAATTCCAAGGTTTGCATTATTTAGATTGTACTGTCCATCGGCGTTAATATACCGAATCAGGTTTGCTTCAACATCGAGTGTTGCTGACTTATTGAATAATTCACTTAGAATGAGATTAACAGATGTTAGGTTTTTCTTATTCTCTGTTTTAGAGTGCGCTTTCATCCGCTTTACAACATCAGTTGTTTCTCCAACATATGCATGTTTTGATTTTTGGTCATTTAAAAAATACACCAAAGGCCATGAAAGGTATTCTCGGTGGTTTTCAATGATTTCTTTTTCTAATGTTGAATCAAAATTATAGCTTGATATTGTAAATTTATTCTTCATTTATAATGTATCGTATTTGTCTGATTTCCCTTTTGCTTTATCAACTGGGTATTTTTCAGCATTACGCTTTATCTTTTCAGATACAATATCGAATGGATTCAAACCATGTTTTTCAGCTAAAAGAAATGAAAATGCTAATATATCTGCTAACTCTTCTTTTATTTTATCTGGATTGACATTTTCAACTTCATTGTCTTTTTTCCATAAGAAAATTTCATTAAGTTCAGCTGCTTCAATAGATATAGCTAATGCTAGATTTTTTGAATCATGAAATTGTTCCCAATCTCTTTCATTTCTGAACTTAATTAGTTCATCTATTACCTCTCTATATTTATCCATCGTTTTATTTTTTGGATTAACGTTAGTTTGCTATTCCCAAACATAACAATAATTCCCCACATCAACAATAACAAATCTTGAGGATTTTCATTGCTTTTTCTGACATTCGACAAGTATCATAGCGGGATTATTATGATAGAATCATTGGGAGGACAAAGTATAATAGATACTAATTTTAGGATACTGCAGCTTTCCTGAGTTCCTGTTCAAAATTGATCTCGGTTTTGATGGTTTGTTTTGCTATGTTTGATTTACGGTATAGTTTGAAAGTATTTTTTCAAACTTAGGGAAATTTATTGGGTGGTGCAAGGGGGGAAATGATGAGGTGTGGGTTTGTTTTTGATGGACGGTTTTTGCTTGTTTGCTTTGCTCAAGAGTAAATCCCTATGATTGGGTTTTAATTTCTTTGAAAGGATTAGAAATCTTGGGATTACATATTACCTTCCACCAACCCCACACAATCCGCCACGTTCTGGCAATCTTTAACTTCTTTGATGCTGATTTTCTTCTCAGGTTGGTACTGTTGTAGTAAGGCGTTTAGTTTTAAGAACAGCAATTTGTATTGCGTTTCTTTGAATAACAAATGCGTTTTTAAATTCAATTTGTCCGATAGTTCCGCGCTGTGGGTTTGGTAATCACCAGCAAGGTGCAATAGGATTGTTTTGACTCTGTTTTTTGGGCTCTCGGTTTGATTAATGGGCTGGATGGCGCATACGAGGAATTGCGATGGGAGTAACCCTTCGATGGTGAAAAGGTCTTGTTTTTGTTCTGCTGCTTGGAGTTGTTTGATCATCTTTTGTAAATCGGTTGCTTGAATGGTCAGTTGGTATGGCATCGTATTTTTGTATTGGTTTTTAAATTAGAATTACCCATTGAAAAGTGCTCAGAAAAAAAAGGAACTTTTATACTGTTTGTTGTATTAAATCGGCGGAGAGAGGAAGATAGGTGTCGAGTGAATGCGGTTGTGAAGGCCTAGCGGCTAGCGGCTAGGGGTTGGGCGTTGGCTTTTTTTGTTAGTGGCTTGGGCGCGGATTTTTGTTTTATTCTAAAAATGGTTTTGGCATTTTCAATGATATGAGATACCGCATAGCCGGCGGCAATTAGGGCAATGACGCGGATGCCAGTAAAAGAGCTCGATAGGGTTTTAGTCAGTAGGGTGAGAAGGAATCCTACGAGAAATCCTATAAAAATACCCCCTAGTTTGCAGCTGGGATGGGATTGGTCCGCAGCGTTGACTAAGGGGTGTTTGTTTAAGTTAAGTTTATACACGCCAATCCCAATGCGCAATGCTTGCCCGATTGCACCCAAAATACCACTAATGAGTACGGCATAGATAGCATCACAATTATTGCAAAAGAAGTTCATGGGTAGCGTGTTTAAACTTTGTTAAAATTAAAAAAGCCTGCTCTACCATTATTAGGGTTACCCCTAGCTGTCAAAAGTTTTTTCCCTAGGGAAAACCCTAATTAATCTCTAGGGAAAACCCTAGAGATTATTCTATTATTTTTTTATAAACTTTAGGCTGTCATTAACTAATCAATTTTAAATAGTATTTTTATGAAAAGAGTTATCGGATTATTCGTTGTTATTGTTGTTTTCTGCGCCTGTAAGAAAAATCAACCTAGTACCGAATCACTACCCTTGTTGAAAGCAGCTAAGTGCATTACGCTAGACGATTTTGATAAATTGGTTACTAATAAAGAAAAGGCAGAATGGTTGGTCAAGCAAGGGAATTTGGTTTGTGATTCGATATTGTATGCTCGGGAAGTAGATCATGAAGTTGCTGAAGCTGATGTCAAAGTCCCTGCGGACGCCAAAAATTATGTTATTGACTGGGTCGATTTTGAAAAAATAATAGGTACTACCATTTATGAAAAATATGTTGGTTTTGTATTAAACGAGCAGAACGATGTGGTCAAGATTGAAATGGTTCCTGGGTATTTAGAAGACGGGATTACGTATTCGGTGCCATTATTTAGAAGTATCGGTCTCAAGTATAATTTTGAGGACAAATCAGAGCTAGCGTTTGTTAGGGCGATGGTCAAAGATAACTTAACTATAGTGATTCGGTTTAAGAATGCAGAAGGTAAATATGTTTACTATGACTTTAATGAAAATCCCGAGTAGGTAAAAGCTTTCTGCCATATGATAGATGCTATTTTTAAATATCTTGCAATTGTTCATGTTTTGTTGCTAATTACTTTTGTACATGCGTTGTATGGTCTACAATTGAAGCGTAAAATCCATTTATATGTCTTTCTTATATTAGTAGCTTTTGTAATTAATGAGTCTATTTGTACGTTAGGCAAGATTTATCTATTCTCTTTTAAACTGAGCATTACCATTGCGACTGCACTTCATAGCACTTTTTGGTTACTGATTATCAAGGAAATTGTTCGTTATCCTAAAATCATTTGGGGATTGTTGTTAGTGTTTTTAACTTTTAGCCTCTGTGATTTATTCTTTATTGAAGGATGGGAAGTGTTTAATAGTTATTCTTTTATTTTGGGTGCCTTTATGTATTTGATATTGTTTCTTGTTGAAAGTTTTTATCAATTAAAACAAGAGCATTTTTCGTATTTTTTTTCAAATAATTTTATACTTTTAATGGTTCCTGTTTTGTTATTTATAGGATTGACCTTTATGTTTGGATTTAAAAGCAGGGAAATCACTACCACACTTTTTTTTGGTAAATATCAATTATATCGGATCATCATTGTCGTCGTGAATATCGTTTACTATTCTCTATTAAATATCTATATTTATCGAGAAAAAAGGAAGTTATATGAATTTTGAAATTGCTTTCGGTATCATCGTCGTTTTTCTGTTGGTATGTTTAATCATTCTATTCTGCGGATTGTTGATTAAGTTGTATATCCATAAAGTAAAAAAATATACCAGTCTTATTTATCAGAAGGATATCGAATTTCAAAAAACATTGAATACGGCGATTATAGAAACGCAAGAGCAGGTGCTGAAAAATATCTCACAAGATTTGCATGATGATGCGGGACAGCAATTGACTTTCATCAATTTTCAATTGGAACATTTGAAATTGGATTCGCCGGAATTAGAATCGGCGTTGTTGCCCATTTCACAATCGGTTTCGCAATTGTCAAGTTCAGTGCGAGGCATTAGCCACTCTTTGAACAACCAATTGCTTTTGCATCATGATTTGTTGAACGCGATTAAAGCGGAGGTCGAACGAATGAGGAAAATGAAATCGATAGATATTCATTTTACCTGTACAGACGACAAGAAAAAGGAATTTACGTCGCAGGAGCAAATCTTTGTCTACCGCATCTTTCAAGAAATGATGAATAATATGCTCAAGCACTCCAAAGCGAGTCAAGTTGATGTGACCATAGCCATCACGCCATTTTTTAAGATGACGGTCAAGGATAACGGAAAGGGTTTTGACACTACTTCTGGCACCAACCGCACTTTGGGATTGCGTAGCATGGTTGAACGAGCTGCCTTGATTGGCTACCGTTTAGAAATTGATTCTATGATTGATCATGGAACTACTTTAACTTTAACAGAAAATAGCACCAACTAATATGGAAAGCACCACGATTGCCATTATTGATGATCATAAAATTGTTCGACAAGGACTCAAAGAATTGTTACTACGGTTGGGAAATTACGAAGTGCAGTATGAGTTTGAGGATGGCGAGGAATTCTTGAACGCCTTGCCTTTGGCTTCGCCACCGCATTTGTATATTTTAGACTATTCGATGCCGAACAAAAATGGACTTGAAGTATTGGCTTTGTTAGAAAAATTACCTGATGAGTATCGGGTTTTATTGTTGACGCAACATTTTGATGAAAGTATCATTAATGAAGCTTATCATATGGGCGCCAGAGGATTTTTGCACAAAAACTGCACCGCTGGGGAGTTGAAATACGCCGTTGATACTATCGTTTCACAAGGCTATACCAATATTTCTGAAATCTTGAGGAGGATGAAAAATCACCAGCAACCCACAGAAGAGGTGCGAAGTTCGGTGCTGCTTTCTGAACGTGAATTGGATTTCTTGTCATTGGTTTGTGATGAAAACGAATATACTTATGATCAGATGGCGCAATTGATGGGCATTTCGGTCAAAACTGTTGAAACCTATCGCAGTGCTTTATTTGATCGGTTTGGGATTAAGACGAAAGTTGGTTTGGTGCTGTTTTCCTATAAGCATCGATTGACCAAACCGTTTTTGTAAACCATTCTGGGACTATTTCTAAAAAAATGTTTACATTCGTTCTCGTTGATTTTCATGCATTTGCCTAGCTTATTTCCAAAGAAAGGTAAGATTGGGAATCGAAATGGGAACGGTAAATTAATGTAAAAAACAATCCATTATGAAAAAGCGTGCTCTTCTTGCGACTTTATCAATCTTCTTATTTAGTGCAACTAGTTTTGCGCAACAGCATCGTCAAAATACAGTGATTCAAGAAACGGTAGTCGCAACCAATTTGAATGTGCCCTGGGATATGGTGTATGGTGCAGATGGCTGGATTTGGTTTACCGAATTGGCTGGAAATATCAAGAGAATGAATCCGACTACGTACGAAGTACAACAAGTTTTTGCCATTGGTGATGTGGCGCTTTTTGGGTTTAGTGTGGGGTTGCATTCGATGGTTTTGGATCCTAATTTTACTACTTCGCCTTATTTGTACGTGCATTATGCCAATACGACCACAACCTCTAAAATCGTGCGGTATGAGTATGATGAGACGAACAACACTTTGCTCAATCCGACGATCATCTTGGGGAATATTCTAGCAGGTGTTTCTCACAATGGCTCTCGCATGGTGATTGTGGATGATAAACTCTTTATTACTTTGGGCGATACGTATAATGCACCAGCGCTTGCGCAGAATTTGAATTCCATTAATGGGAAGGTGCTTCGAATGAATTTGGATGGTAGTATTCCTGACGACAATCCGATTTCGGGCAGTTATATCTGGACCTTTGGCCACAGAAATCCACAAGGTTTGTGTTATGCCAATGGTATAATGTATAGCTCAGAGCACGGTACCGGCGCTAATGATGAAATGAATATCATTGAAGTCAATAGAAATTACGGCTGGTCGACGGTAGAAGGCGTTTGCAATACTGCAGCAGAAATTACTTTTTGTACCGCCAACAACGTCAAGGAACCGATTTGGTCGTGGTCGCCGTCGATCGCGCCTTGCGGCATAGATTACTATCAAAATACCGCTATTCCAGAATGGAACAATTCGATCTTGGTGGCGGTTTTGAAAAACAAACAGTTGCTTCGTTTGCAATTAAGTGAAGATGGCACACAAATTTTGGGACAGACCGCACTGATTACGAATACCTATGGTAGGTTGCGCGATGTGTTGGTGATTCCGGATGGACGTGTTTTTGTTTGTACGTCCAACCGCGATTATACAGGAACTCCGATTGCGACTGATGACCGTATTATTGAATTGAAAAATCCGGATGC
>CANHEA010000094.1 GCA_947459635.1 Flavobacteriaceae bacterium
ATAACAGCCAATAAGCGCACTTGCTAACATTTGTGTTTCGGGAACGTTTATTTTCGTATTTTCGTTTTGCTGTAATGGAAAGATTTCCTTCCATTAGCCGCAAATCCGCCTATTGGCGAAACGTTATGCGTCAGCATAAATGAGCAACAGTCAAAATAGTTGAAAATGAAAACAAATCAATTATGAAGAATCTTAAAAAATTATTACTATTAGTATCCATTATGTTTATGATTAATAGTCATTCGCAAGAAATAAGTTTTGATAGAATTGAAAAAGGCGGTATTCGACATATTGGAACAAAAAGTTTAGAAATGGACTTAGATAATGTAACTTATAATTTTTCATTAACCGTATTCTCTGGAGCAAATTCAAAAGATTATTGCCTTTTGATTTCATCATTTTCAAAAATTGAAGAAAACTGCATTGTAATGTTGAAACTTGGTAATGAAGAAATTGTAAAATTGACGGCAAATAATCTTAATATTGGTCAAGTTGATTATCCAAAATACAATCCAATTATTGGAGGTACAACAGTTTCAGGAATATTGTCAAATCAAAAAGTTGATTATTACGTTTCAATATTTTCTCTCGATGATGATTTACTTAACAGAATCGAAGAATATGGGATAATAAAAATTAGAGTTGCATATTTTGGCATATATAACGAAAGAAGTTGGAGAAAAGATAGATTGGGAAAATATATTAAAAGATGTCATCTTAAGCTTGAAGAAAAACTACAAAAATACCCTGCTACAATAAAATCAATTGAAAGTGGATTTTAAAAATAAAAAAGAATGCCGAACGCATAACACTTGCTAAAACTTATGGCTAGTCTTTCGGTAAATTGTTCGTTTACTTTTCATAACTTCGCTTGGTCGGTTATGGAAAAATAGCTTTCCAAAAGCCGCCACAAGCTCTAGCAAGGAAACGTTAGCAGTAATATTTCCTCAACAAACCGGAAAATAGAATGAAACAGAAAATATTCATTATTTGCATTTCGATATTTTTAATATCATGTTCAGAAAAGGAAAAAGATTTTGATTCTTTTGAATATTCATATGGTGGAACTTTCTCAACTTTATTTTCCATAAAATTTACTGATAACGACACAGTGTTTATGAGAGAACATTGGAATAGTGGAAGATATGAAAACGGTAAGTTTCCCAAAGCAAAAACGAATTATTTTGCATTACTAACTATTCAACAAAGAAATGAATTAAGTAGCTTATTGAAGAAAATAAACTTTAAAAAAATTGATTCCGAATATTTTGAAAATTACAGCGATGGAAGTGCATTTCAATTAATCATTAGAAAAGGAAATTTTGAAAAAAAAGTTTTCGTTCATAGCCATAAAATCCCAAAAGAATTAGATTCTCTTGCAAGTTGGATAAATTACACTAAAAGAAATTTGAAACTCACCGAAATAAATAGAGAATTGGAATTTAAAAGTATAGAAGGAATATTGCCACCTCCACCGCCTCCACCGCCAGTTGAAAAAATATTATTCATAAAAAAATAAAATACTACTGCTAACAGCACCTACAAGAAATTGGCGATTCAGAGGTTAAATGAAGTATTGTACTTCGTATCAAGTTCAGTGCTGACAGACAGTTTTGTGTTCCGAAATCGCCAACTTCTTGTAGCCGCAAAACGTTATGAGTCAGCGCCCAATAAACAAAATAAAAAGCATGAAAATTAGAATTTTATTAATCTGCATTTTTGTAAATTTTTCTATTTACGCACAACGAAAAATCACTTCAACAGATTCGTTTAAAATTGAAGGAAAAATAAAAGTAGAACAAGTTTTTACTGTAACGCAACTTGATAGTTTCCCGAAGCAAGTTTTGAAAGATCAAATTCTGTTTAATCATAAAGGCGAAGTAAAAGATACTATAAAAAATTGTAAAGGAATTTTACTGAAAACAATTCTAGATAAAGTTGAATTCACTTATGAAAAGCCAAAAGAACTAAATGAATTTTATTTTGTTTTCGTTGCTTCTGACGATTATAGAGTTGTCTTCTCGTGGAATGAAATTTACAATACTGAAATTGGAAATAATTTATTTGTAATTACAGAATTGAAAGGAAAAAAACTTAAAGATATTGAGCAACGAATAATTGTATCTTCAACTTCTGATTTGAAAAATGGAAGAAGATATATTAAGGGTTTGAAAAAAATAGAAGTCAAAAGAATTGAATAAAAGCCGCCTCATAACAGCCAATAAGCGCACTTGCTAATTTTTCGGTTTCGGAAACGTTTATTTTCGTATTTTCGTTTTGCTTTAATGGAAAGATTTCTTTCCATTAGCCGCAAATCCGCCTATTGGCGGAACGTTATGCAACATATTTCAAGAACCGTAGAATAAATAACAACTTATGAATTGGATTATCTCAGCAAATTCTTCAATGTATGATCACGCCAGTTCATTTGAACATTTTGGTCATGTTGATTGGAGGCAAGGAAATGGAAAATTTCAGAAAAATGATATTGTTTATATATATTGTACAAGACCTTTAAAAAAAATTCAATATAAATGTCGGGTTGAAAAAATTGACTTAGATTTTTCAAACATTAGAAACGATGAAGAGTATTGGATTGATAAAACTGAATATCAAAAATCATTAAATGGAAAATTCATGCGACTTGTTTTGATCGAGCAAGTTTATAATTCAAAAATGAATTTAGAAAATTTATTACTTAACGGTTTAAAAGCGGCTCCTCAAGGACCAATGAAACCTAATGAAAATCTAGTAAAATATATAGAAAGTAATTTTAATGATTTAAATCAAAATGATATTTACCCAGATATGGTAAATGAAGATTCAAATGCATATGAAGGCTTAAAAAAGCAAGTATTTGTAAATAAATATGAACGGAGCTCAATAGCCAGAAATAAATGCATTGAATTTCATGGAACATCGTGTAAAATTTGCTCGTTAGATTTCGCAAAAGTTTATGGAGAAATTGGAGAGGGATTTATTCATGTTCATCACATAATTCCAATTCATAAAATTGGGAAAGAATATAAAGTAAATTATAAAGAAGATTTAATTCCAGTTTGTCCAAATTGTCACGCGATGTTACATCGAAAAGTAAATGGAAAAGAAATAGAAGTTGATGCCTTAAAGAGTTTGTTAAGAAATTAAACTCCAAAATACGTTGCATAACAGCCAATAAGCACACTTGCTAACATTTGGGTTTCGGGAACGTTTATTTTCGTATTTTCGTTTTGCTTTAATGGAAAGATTTCTTTCCATTAGCCGCAAATCCGCCTATTGGCGGAACGTTAGCAGCAAGACACGAGCACCGGAATAGAAAATTGTAAACGGAAATAAAAAATTATTATCTTTGAATAAAATTAAGAAAAGATGAATCTAGAAGCCCGCAAAATATCGTTCGTTCAGGAATTTCTTAGACTTCAAAACGAGGAAATCGTCATTGGTCTTGAAAAATTACTTCACAAGCGTAAAGCTGAATTAATAGAAAATGATATGAAGCCAATGAGTCTTGAAAAGTTTTATGCAGATATAGATCAGTCAATTCAAGATTCAGAAAATGGACGTTTGATTTCAGCAAGTGATTTAAAAGCTAAAATCAAAAAATGGAGTTAACTGTTTATTGGACTCAAATAGCGGAAGATAAGCTAAACGATATTTTTGAATATTATAAGTTCAACGCTGGAATTAGAGTTGCTCAAAAATTAATAAATGGAATTATTGATACTTCGCTAGAACTTGATAAAAATGCTTACGGCGGACAAAAAGAAGATTTGTTAGAAGATAGAATTCAAGAATTCCGTTATACAGTTTTTAAAAGTTATAAAATCTTGTATTGGATTGATGAAACGAATAAAATCATTTTTGTTTCCAATGTTTTTGATACTCGACAAAATCCAGAAAAAATTCTAAAATTATAAAATGCCCTGCTGCTAACACTTGCTAAAACTCATGGCTAGTTTTTCGGTAAATTGTTCGTTTACTTTTCATAACTTCGCTTGGGCGGTTATGGAAAAAAAACTTTCCATAAGCCGCCACAAGCTCTAGCAAGGAAACGTTATGGGCAAGGGTAAAACGACATACAACAACGAATGAATACATACCTATTTTTATGGAATCCTAAAAAGTGGAATTGGACGACACTTGAACAAGACATTGAACAAGTTGACTTGACAGGACGGTGTTCTCAACGTTGGAGTTGTGGCAACACAAAATCAATTCAAACGGGTGACAGGATTTTTTTATTAAAAGTTGGAACAGAACCGAAAGGAATTATTGCAGCAGGTTTCGCTACTTCGACACCTTTTTACGAAAGACATTGGAGCGGAGAAAATAAGGATACATTATACATAGACGTTGATTTTGAAGTTTTGCTAAACCCTGACAAAGAGCCAATCTTGACAGTTGACATTTTAAAAGCAGGAAATTTAGCAAAGCAAAATTGGCGACCAATGGGTTCTGGAAATTCAATTAAAGCTGAACTTGTAGACGAACTTGAAGCGGTTTGGTTTGACTTCTTGACAACTCAAAAAATTAGACATAACCCATTCATTCCAGCCGATAACGAAATTCAAAAAACATATACAGAAGGAACTCCAAACCAAGTATCAGTTACGAAATATGAAAGAAATCCATTTGCTAGAAAAAAATGTTTAGAGCATTATGGTTTTACTTGTGTTGTTTGCGACTTCAACTTTGGAAAAACATACGGACAAATAGGAAAAGACTTTATTCACGTTCACCATTTGAAACAAGTTGCAACGGTTGGACAGACTTACGAAGTTGACCCAGTTAAAGATTTACGACCTGTTTGCCCAAACTGTCATTCAATAATTCACAGACAAAAAACTCCGCTGACAATAGAAGAAGTAACGCAGTTCATTATAAATAATAGACCCAACAATTAGTATAAACTTTTGCTTAAAAATATGGATAGCATTAAACTTAACGACATATTACGACTTGACAATCTCAACAATGTAAAGATTCGTTTCAATTTGATGTTTGCCCAAAATTGGAATCCAATAGAACTTTTTAAGAATGGTGAAATATCGACAATGCTTGAAGGACAATATTGGAACTACAACAAAAACAAATCATACAAAGAAGGCCAAATTACAATTGGACTTGTAAAAATTAAACCGACCGAAGATTTTTGGTTGCTGTTTCATATCGGACAAGTAACTAAGGACTTGAATAACCTAAATGGTGTTGGCTATGAGTATCAAGACTTACCTGATTACCAAAAATATGTTGGACGCTTAATTATAAAATTTAAAAACAAAGCACAAACAATGATACGTAATGCCGAATCGGTAATTGACGACTGTTATGTATCACAAATTTTACCAGACACTTTTGACAATGACTTGTTTCCTGGTTATGAAAAGGTAAATATCTCTTGGGACGAAATGAGCCGAGTATTAGAAAAGGATAATTGGAAAACTGCACTTCAAAATCAAAAGGGAGTTTACTTAATGACCGACATTTCAAACGGCAAAATGTATGTTGGTTCGGCATACGGAGAAAATATGATTTTAGGACGTTGGAGAGCATATGTAAAGAATGGACACGGTGGCAACATTGGACTTAAACGACTAACTTTCGACTACATAAAACAGAATTTTAAATACTCAATTCTTGACATTTACAAATCAACTACTGACGACCAAATTATTATTAACAGAGAAAGTTGGTGGAAAGAAGTTTTACAAAGCAGACAATTTGGTTACAATGAGAACTAACGAAAACACAAGCGGACAAAGAACCCCAGCCCATAACACTTGCTAAAACTTATGGCTAGTTTTTCGGTAAATTGTTCGTTTACTTTTCATAACTTCGCTTGGACGGTTATGGAAAAAAAGATTTCCATAAGCCGCCACAAGCTCTAGCAAGGAAACGTTAGCGATAATGCCAAAAGCTACACGGAATAAATAAATTTACATTTTGTTTCCCGTATTGGGAACTTTTTATTATCTTCGTCAAAAATTTGAACGTTGAGAGTAATTGCGAAAAAAATATTGAGGGATTTTTGGGAAGCACATTCTGGCTATGAACAACAATTGAAATCTTGGTTTCAAGAAGCAAATAATGCTGAATGGAAAAACCCTAATCAGATTAAATTGGAATATCCAAGCGCAAGTATTTTAAATGATAACAGAATTGTTTTTAATATTAAAGGAAACAATTATAGATTGATTGTAAAGATAAATTATGATTACCAAATGGTTTGGATTCGATTTATTGGAACGCACGCAGAATATGACAAGATAAACGCTAATGAAATTTAAAAGCTATGGAAATTAAACCTATAAAAACAGAAAAAGATTATAATCAAGCTCTCGAAAGACTTGAAACAATTTTTGATGCAAAAAAAGGTTCGCCTGAAGGCGACGAACTTGAAGTGCTTGGAATTTTAGTTGACCAATATGAGAATGACCACTTCCCTATCGGATTGCCTGATCCAATCGAAGCAATCAAATTCAGAATGGAACAAATGGGTTATAATCAAACCGATTTAGCCAATATTGTTGGTTTGAAAAGTCGAGCAAGCGAAATACTAAATAAGAAAAGAAAATTATCGTTGGAAATGATTCGTCAATTACACGATAGATTGAACATTCCTACTGATGTTTTGATACAAACTTATTAAGAGGCACAATCGCTAACACTTGCTAAAACTTATGGCTAGTTTTTCGGTAAATTGTTCGTTTACTTTTCATAACTTAGCTTGGGCGGTTATGGAAAAAAAGCTTTCCATAAGCCGCCACAAGCTCTAGCAAGGAAACGTTGGCGGTTATTTTGAGAAACAGACGAAATCAACGATTCTTCAATAATTAAAAAGTTTGTTTATATTTGTTGATGCAAAATCATTTGAAACATGAACTACACAATGTCCTTTCAGGAAAGAGCCAAGTTAGGTTTGGAACAATTATCCAATCAATCGCCAGTTACCTTAACGATGGCTCGCAAACAAGCGCAATCGTTGAAGACGAAAAGCACTTCAAAAAACAAGAAACAAAGAGATTAGAAAGTTATATTTCTGAAAAAAATCTTTGGATAGATATTGATTTATCTCAATATGTTAGTGAAGGTGCTGAACAGAAAGTATACTTGAAAGATACCGAAAATGTACTTAAACTAAATGATAGTATTTACTATAATTCCTGGAAAGATTATTTGTATAACCTATTACTTCACAATTACTTCTTTCCAGATACAGCTTACGACTTAATTGGTTTTACAAAAGACAATGATATTTTGTATGCAGTTGTTCAACAATCTTATGTTTCAATAACTGCTAATACAGATTTAAAGCAAGTCAAAGAATTTTTAACTTTAAATGGTTTTGAAAATAATCGTAACAATGATTATATCAATCCCGAATTAGGAATTATTCTTGAAGATTTACATGATGAAAATGTTTTGACGAGAAATGAAGTTTTATACTTTATCGATACAGTTTTTTATCTAACAGAAGAATTTTGGATTAATTAAGAAAAACACCCGCCAACACTTGCTAAAACTCATGGCTAGTTTTTCGGTAAATTGTTCGTTTACTTTTCATAACTTCGCTTGGTCGGTTATGGAAAAAAAGCTTTCCATAAGCCGCCACAAGCTCTAGCAAGGAAACGTTAGCGGTAACCAATTGACGTGCAGAATCCTGAAATAGGTTGACAAAAAATCAACAACTATTTACAGGACAACATGAAAGAAAAGAAACCCACCTGTCAGAAAAAATCCGTTGGATTTGACTTAAAATTAAAGATTATTGATGAAGTTTGTAATGGACAAATATCAGTCAATCATGCGTCGGTAAAATACCAAGTCGGACGTAATGCAATTTATTATTGGTTGCAAAAATATTCTACCTTAGAGCAAAAGCAAAAAGGAATGGCAAAGAAAGACGAAATCAAAAAACTAAAAGAAAGAATCGAGGAACTGGAGTTTATCAAGGACTTCCAGCAGATGATAATTGCCGAAGCCGAGATTGACACAGGGAACGATTACGCAAAAAAGTCGCTGCCCGGATCATTGGCCAAAGAAGTGGAACTAAAGAAAAAAGCCATTTTAAGATCAAATGGATCTGCCAATGCTTCGGGATCTCAAGACAAGCCTTCTACAAAAAAATGAACATTTGTAAAAAGCAAAAGTCTGATAATGAAAAGCTAGTTAAAATGGTCATCGATAAAAGAGGTGAAATCAATCAGGCAACTGGAGGTCGAAAGCTACATCAGCTTTTACAAGACCAAATGAAGCAAAATAACATCAAAATGGGACGTGACAATTTCTTTGATTTTCTGAGGGCTCATACCCTACTGGTACCCAAACAACGCAACTTTACCCGAACCACAAACTCAAATCATCTCTTCAGAAAATTTAAAAATCTGGTGCAAAACAAAGTACCGAACCAACCCGAAGAACTATGGGTTAGCGATATTACTTATCTAAGACTAAATGGAAAAAATGCCTATTTAGCTTTAGTAACCGACGCCTATTCAAAACAAATAATGGGCTTTCATGTAGCCACAAATATGAAAGCTTCCTTATCCATCGATGCTTTAAAAATGGCCTTAAAAAACAGAAAATATCCCAACAGAAAACTCATTCATCATTCCGACAGAGGATTCCATTATTGTTGGCCAGAATACGTCAAAATGCTGCAAGACAATGATATTCTAATTAGCATGACTGAACAATATGATCCTTATGAAAACGCACTAGCTGAACGAATCAACAAAACCATGAAATATGAGTTTGGACTCAATCAAACTATTCCAAACAAAACTGTAGCTCAGAAAATGGTAAGACGCGCTGTAAGGATTTATAACACTTTAAGACCGCACGACAGTTTAAAAGGAAGAACGCCCGTTAGCGTCCATTTAAATGCCGATATGCCCTATAAAACTTATCGTAGGAATAAAGAAATAATTTATCTAAATTTGAATTGAAAACAGAGTAAAAATCTGTCAACCTATTTCAGGACGCTACAA
>CANHEA010000095.1 GCA_947459635.1 Flavobacteriaceae bacterium
TAAATCCACAACCTAATGCTGGTGTAGATGGAAGTGTGACTGTTTGTGATTCATCTATCACTTCTATTGATTTATTTTCTTTAATCACTGGTGAACAAGCCGGTGGTGTGTGGACTAGAACTTCTGGACTTGGTGGAACTTTCAATAGTGCGACGGGAACTTTTGTGCCAGCTGTTGGTGCTTCTTCTTCTACTTTTACTTATACACTTACTGGTGTAGCTCCTTGTGTGAATGATACTTCTATTGCTGCGATTACGATAAATCCACAACCTAATGCTGGTGTAGATGGAAGTGTGACTGTTTGTGATTCTTCTATCGCCTCAATTGATTTGTTTTCTTTAATAACTGGTGAACAAGCCGGTGGAGTTTGGACTAGAACTTCTGGGCTTGGTGGAACTTTCAATGCCGCAGCAGGGACTTTTGTGCCAGCCGTGGGTGCTTCTTCATCGACCTTTGCTTATACGCTAACAGGCGTGGCACCTTGTGTGAATGATGCTTCACTCGCTACCATTACTATTAATCCACAACCTAATGCTGGTGTAGATGGAAGTGTGACTGTTTGTGATTCTTCTATCTCTTCGATCGATTTGTTCTCTTTAATATCAGGTGAACAAGCTGGAGGTGTGTGGACACGTACGTCTGGCGCAGGGGGTACTTTCAATGCTGCAGCGGGAACTTTTGTGCCGACTGTTGGTGCTTCTTCTTCGACATTTATTTATACACTTACCGGTGTAGCGCCGTGTATAAATGCTACTTCACTTGCAACCATTAATATTAATCCACAACCTACCGCAGGCGCCGACGGAAGTATATCTGTCTGCGAAACGAATACTGCATCCATTAATTTGTTTTCATTAATTACAGGTGAGCAAGCTGGTGGTGTTTGGACTAGAATTTCTGGTGCTGCCGGAATTTTCAATGCCGCAGCGGGAACTTTTATTCCGGCTATAGGTGCTACAACTAGTACTTTCATTTATACACTCAACGGAGTAGCGCCTTGTGTTTCTGATAGTTCGATGGCTACTGTAGCAATAACAGCTCAACCTGTAGCTGGAACTTTAAGCGGAATTCAAACCGTTTGTCAAGGAAATTCAAGAAATTTCATGTCAACTGTTGTGGGTGGTACTTGGACTACCTCTAATCCATTGGTTGCAACAGTGACTCCACTAACAGGAATTGTTACCGGTATTTCGCCAGGAATTGCGACCATAACCTATACTATTCTTGGTACGGGAGGTTGTCCAAATGCGACGGTCGATAGACAAATTACTGTTACACCAACACCGCAATTAACCAACGCAGGCATTAACTCCATTTGCAGTAATGACACTTCAAATGTAATCTTGACAGCAACAGCTTCTGGCGCTAATTTCACATGGACCGTAAGTCAAAGTGGTGTTACTGGCGCCACTAGCGGATCTGGAAACAGTATCAATCAAACATTAAGTTCGACCAATGGTGGCAATGCCATTTATACTGTAACGCCATCCTTGAATGGTTGTATTGGAAACGCTACTTATGTAGTTGTCAATGTTAAACCGCTTCCTAAACCTACCTTAAGTAATGGCTCTATTTGTATTGAATTAGCAACAGGCACAGCAGCTCAGCCCTATGTTTTCAGCACGGGATTGGGCGATTCATCTCACGATTTTCAATGGTTTTTCGAAGGAACTACCATTCCAGGTGAAAGTAGTACAACCTTTGCCGCTTCAGAAACTGGAACCTATTCGGTAATAGCAACCAATAGCACTACTGGCTGCATTTCGAATGAAGTTTTCGCTACAATAACCTCATCTGTTATTGCCGATGCGTTTACGACCAGTGTCACAGAAGCTTTTGAAGATTATCCCTATATTATTGTGAATACCCCTTCAGGAACAGGACCATTCCAGTACCAATTGGATTCAGGTGCCTTCCAAAATTCAAATGTTTTCTATAATGTGCCGAGTGGTTTGCATACGATAAACGTAAAAGACAATGAAGGATGTACGGACCTCAGTGGCGAAGTACTTATTCTCAATTATCCGCATTTCTTCACACCAAATGGCGATACTTATAATGATACTTGGAACATTTGGGATCTCATAGACCAACCTTTTGCTCCTATTTATATTTTTGACCGTTATGGTAAATTTATTAAAGAAATTTGTCCAAGTGGAGCAGGTTGGGACGGAACAATGAATGGGTATGAATTGCCTTCTACAGACTATTGGTTTACCGTGGATTATATCGATCCAAACACAAAAACCTCGCGTGTTTTTAAATCGCACTTCTCTTTGAAAAGATAGTCTGGATTGATTCAAAGTCTGCGTGAGGGATTGCTTCGCCAGTTCGCTATCGCTCGTGTGCAGTGAAAAGCCCACAGTGAGCTTGCGCAACGAGGACTTGCAACGCATAGCCCGACAGCACTGGAGCGCGCGGAAGTGGTGGCACGCCCCAAAACTGATTGACTTTTATTTCTTTAGAATGCCCACAACGGTTCCCAACATCACATTAGCGCCCAGCGCCAAATCTTCATAGGAAGAAAACTCGAGTGGATTGTGGCTGATGCCGTCTTTGCAACGCACGAAAATCATCCCGTAATCGCAGGCGTAAGACAAGGCTAAGGCGTCGTGGAAAGGACCGCTCATGAGTTCAGGCGCATCCAATTGTAAGGCCTCACATTCTTGATGAATGATTTCTTTAATCCAATCGGCACAATAGCGCGGATCACTTTTGGTGTCTTCGGAAATAGAATACGTAAGTTGGTGTTTTTGGGTAATGGTTTCGATACGGTCGCGGAGTTGTTTCTCGTAACGGTTTCTTCTGTCGAGATCGATGTCACGCAAATCGACGGTGAATATCACTTCTTCCGGAATAATATTTCGAGAAGCTGGAAAAACTTGAATGGTTCCCACCGTTCCGACTGTTGGAGCGCCTGGAATCTGTGTCGCAATTTCGTTGACCGCAACAATAATTTCTGCAGCGCCCATTAGCGCATCCTTTCTGATTGGCATCGGAACAGAACCGGTGTGTCCTGCCATTCCTTTGAGTTTGACCGTCCACCACAACGGACCTGAAATTCCAGATACAACGCCGATGGGTTTGTTAGCGATATCGAGCACTGGTCCTTGTTCTATATGTAATTCAAGAAAGCAAAAAATGCTGCCTTGTTGATACTCTGATTCCTTGAATTTAGAAATGTCACAACCAAAATCAATGAGTGCTTGTTCCCGTGTGATGCCGTCTTTATCGGCGCGTTGCAATTCGCCTTCTTCGAGTTTTCCCAAAATACCTCGAGAGCCGAAAAGTCCTTTATTGAAGCGCCAGCCTTCTTCGTCCGCAAAGGAAATGACTTCGATTGGACGTTCTGGAACAATACCCTTATCGTGTAAAGTTTTGACCACTTCAATGGCACAAAGTACACCTGCGACACCATCAAATCTTCCGCCGTAGGGTTGCGAATCGAGGTGCGAGCCCATCATGAGCGCCGGAAGCGTTGGGTTTTTACCTTCGAGTCGTCCGATAAGATTTCCGAAGTTGTCGATTCGTGTTGTCATTCCGGCTTCTTGCATCCATGAAGCAGCGATTTCGAATCCTTGTTTTTCTAATTCGGTATGCGCTGGTCGGCAGGTTCCGGTTTCGCCAATTTTACCAATAAGGCTCATGGCTTCGAAGTGTTGTTGTAATCTTTGAGAATTTATCTTCATGTTATTCGTGTAAAGAGAGAAGAATCAAGAGCCAAGAACCAAGACTAGAAATAACTTTCTTCTTGGCTCTTGACTCTTGCTTCTTTATTCTATTTAATGATCGTTTAAAGGCATTCCTTTTGCTTGCCAATCTTTCCAATTGACGTATTCTGGGGCGACACGATGAACTTCCATAGTGATGCAATTGTCGACTGGGCAAACCAATTTGCACAAATTACAACCCACGCATTCTTCTTCTTTGATGGTGTAATTGTTATATGGATTTCCTCTTTCGACGTTGATGGATTGGTGCGAAGTGTCTTCACAAGCGATGAAACACAAGCCACAGTGGATGCATTTTTCCTGATCGATATTCGCAATATGATGGTAATTGATATCGAGGTCTTCCCAATGGGTAATTTTCTCGACGGATTTTCCGATGAAGTCAGTGGTTTTTTGATAGCCTTTTTCGTCCATCCAATTGTTGAGTCCTTCGCACATGTCTTCTACAATTCGGAAACCGTGTGTCATTGCAGCGGTACAAACTTGAACAGAAGTGGCACCAAGAAGCATAAACTCGACAGCGTCTTTCCAAGTACTTACGCCGCCAATTCCAGAAACAGGAACTCTTGAAGCGATTGGATCTTGTGCTACAGTCGTCAACATTTTTAAAGCGATGGGTTTTACTGCTGGACCGCAATAGCCGCCGAATACACTTTTACCAGCCACATATGGATTGGGAACTAATGTGTCTAAATCGACGCCTGTAACGCTTTGAATGGTATTGATTAAACTCAACGCATTGGTTCCTCCCTCTACAGCAGCGCGCGCCGTTGGAACTACAGAATGCACATTAGGCGTTAGTTTTGTAATAACGGGAATCGTAGCTTTCTCCATAACCCATTCGACTACCATTTTGGCAATTTCAGGATCCTGACCTACCGCTGCTCCCATGCCTCTTTCTGTCATTCCGTGTGGACAACCAAAATTAAGTTCGAATCCCATCGCGCCAGCATCTTCGCATTTCATGATGAGTTCGTGCCAAGATTTACGGTCGTTGTCTGCCATTAAGGAAACAATCATCGCGCGGTCTGGAAACATTTTGACCACTTCTGTAATTTCTCGTAAGTTGATTTCTAATGGTCTGTCGCTGATTAATTCGATGTTATTGAAACCCATCATACGCTTTCCTCCATAATTTACTGAGGAGTAACGAGAGGAAACATTCTTGACTTGCGACCCTAAAGTTTTCCATACAACACCGCCCCAGCCAGCTTCAAAAGCGCGGACAACGTTGATGAACTTATCCGTTGGTGGCGCACTGGCTAACCAAAATGGATTGGGTGATTTTATACCTAAAAAATCGGTTGATATATCTGCCATGATTCTTAAAATTAGTTGTTAAAAGTTGGTTTCAATTCGGATTCCAAAATATATTCAGCTCCAAAAAGATGTTTTACAATGGCGGCAGCTCCGTCTTTTCCCGCTTGTACGGCATCTACGACTTCTCTTCCTCCGTTGACACAATCGCCTCCGGCAAAAACGCCAGCCATCTTAGTTGATGATTTTCCAGAAACGGAAATTTTACCATTATTGTTTTCTAAATTATTTTCGTTTACTAAAGTCTGGAAAGGCATCTGGCCTGCTGCTTTGATGACCATGTCTACTTCTAAAGTGAATGTTTCCCCAGAAACTATTGGGCTTCTTCTTCCGCTTGCGTCAGGTTCTCCCAACTTCATGACATCGCAAACTAAATGTGTGGCTTTTCCATTGTCGCCTTTAACTTCTTTTGGTGCAGCCAACCAAATGACTTTACATCCGTCTAATTTGGCGATGTTGAGTTCATGTTCTGTACAAGGCATTTCGTCTTGCGTTCTTCTGTAAACCAACGTTACGTCCGAAGCTCCCAATCTTTTCGCTTGCGTTGCGGCATCGATAGCGGTCATTCCCATTCCGATTACGGCCACTTTATCACCGACTGCGATTTTAGAAAAGTCATTATTTCGCAATTCGTAAATAAATTTGATCGCATCTTCTACGCCTTCAAGATGTTCACCAGGAATATCTAACTGACGGGCCAATCCAACACCAAATGCCAAATAAACCGCGTCGTAGTTGCGTTGTAACTCTTCTACAGAAATATTTTTTCCTAATTCTTGATTGTATTTGATATTGATGCCGCCGATTGATGTAATATAATTTACCTCATCTTCGCAAAACTCCGGAGTGACTTTATACGCTGCAATACCGTAAGTCATTAATCCACCGCCTTTGCTTTCTTTCTCATAAATCGTAACGTCAATTCCTTCGCGGCTTAAGGTATGTGCGCAACTGAGTCCAGCTGGACCAGCTCCAATGATGGCAACGCGTTTTCCTGTAGAAGGTTTTCTTTCGAATAGTTGCCATTTGTTTGCCATCGCTTTTTCGGTAGAATAGCGCTGTAATTTGGCAATATGAATGGGCGTTTCGTGCATTAAATTATACACACAAGCGCCTTCACATAATTTTTCTACCGGACAAACTTTACTGCATCCAGCACCCATGATATTGGAAGAAAAAATTGTATGCGCCGAACCTTTCAAGTTTTCCGTCGCAATTTGCTTGATAAATTTTGGAACGTTAATCGATGTTGGACACGACTTCATGCAAGGCGGATCGTAACAAAACAAACAACGATTGGCTTCTACTAAAGCGGCGTCTGGTGTTTCAAATGGAGGATGAATATCGGCGAAATTTTCTTGGTATTCAACTTGGGTTAAACGGTTGTTTTTTATACTCATATTTTTTTATTTTGAATTGTAAATTTTGAATTTTGAATGCCTAAGGTGCGACAATTTCGTTGTATGTTTCTGGTCTTCGGTCGCGATAAAATTGCCATTTGCTTCTAATTTGTTCAATTAAGTCTAAATCGAATTCTGCAACTAATAACTCATCTTTGTCTTCCGACGCACAGGCAAAGATTTCACCCAATGGATTCACGAAATAAGATGTCCCATAAAAACGTCCGAGATTCCATGGTTTTTCGATGCCAACACGGTTGATGCAGCCCATAAAATAACCATTGGCAACAGCGTGTGCGGGCTGTTCTAGTTTCCAAAGATTTTGCGATTGTCCGACAGTTGTTGCTGATGGGTTGTAGACAATTTCTGCCCCGTTCAATCCGAGACATCGCGCGCCATCAGGAAAATGACGATCGTAACAAATATAAACGCCGACTTTAGCATATTTGGTTTGAAAAACAGGATAGCCTAAATTGCCTGGTTTGAAGAAAAACTTCTCCCAGAATCCACCCGTTTGTGGAATGTGATTTTTGCGGTATTTGCCTAAATAAGTTCCATCCGCATCGATGACCGCAGCGGTATTGTATAAAACACCCGCTTGATCTCTTTCGTATACTGGAACAATAATGACCATGTCATATTTTTTGGCATAGACTTGCATTCTTTCAGTCGTTGGACCCGGAACGCTTTCAGCAGAGGCGTACCAAGCACTATCTTGACCGGGGCAGAAATAGGGTGTATTGAAAATCTCTTGAAAGCAGAGAATTTGAACGCCTTGCTTTCCAGCTTCTTCAATGTATGGAATGTGCTTGTCTTCCATGGCTTGCATGATTTCCGCAATGGTGCCTTCGCCTTCTGTTTTGGCTAAACTCAATTGAATTAGCCCTGATTTTACTATTCTTGCCATCGTGTTATATTTTTCCGTCTACTTTATTTCGTTTTACAAACTGTCCGTAACCTTTTGAGACTTTGCATTCATTATTATCAATTACAACTTGTCCTCGAAGCAAAACGGTTTTTACTTTTCCTTTGACTTCCCATCCTTCATAACCGCTGTAATCTACATTCATATGGTGGGTTTTGGCGGAAAGTGTGTGTTTTTCATTCGGGTCAAAAAGTACAATGTCGGCATCGCTTCCGATAGCAATCGTTCCTTTTTTGGGGAACATGCCGAAAATTTTCGCAGCATTCGTACTCGCTACTTCAACGTATTTATTTAATGTAATTCGACCTTTATTCACCCCTTCGCTAAAAAGCAATTCCATTCTGTTTTCGATGGCTGGGTGACCATTAGGGATTTTTGAAAAGTCGTCTTTCCCCATGAGTTTTTGTTCCCACATAAATGGACAATGGTCTGTTGCCACAACATTCACCAACCCTTGATTGAGTCCAGCCCAGAGCGTTTCTTGATCTTTCTTTTCCCGCAGTGGCGGTGACATCACCCATTTAGCTCCTTCAAAATTTTGCTCATATAAACTTGCATCTAGAATTAGATACTGAATACAAGTTTCTACAAATACGTGTTGGTTTCTTCTCGTCGCGAATCGAACGGCATTTAGAGCGCCTTCGCAAGTCAAATGAACAATATAGCCTGGACATCCCGTATAATCTGCCAAATCTGCAAAACGACTACTCGCTTCCGCTTCAGTTACTTCAGGTTGAGATAAATAATGGTATAATGGCGACAGTTTTCCTTCTGATTTATGTTTAGCGATTAGGAAATCTATCATGTCACCGTTGGTTGCATGCACGTTGATTAGTCCACCGTGCTTTTTCACTTCTTGCATCAAACCCACCATTTGTCTGTCGTCTATCATCAACGCGCCTTTATACGCCATAAAAGTTTTAAAAGAGGTGATACCTTCAACTTCTATAAAATGTTGAATTTCCTTCTTGGTGTCTTCATTAAAATCGGTGACTGCCATGTGAAAACTATAATCTCCAACGGCGTTGTTGTCGCTTCTTCCTTTCCATTCTTGTAACGCAGACTGAAGACTTTTGCCTTGGGTTTGTAGGATAAAATCGATGACAGTTGTTGTTCCGCCATACAATGCGGCACGTGTTCCGGTTTCGTAATTGTCGCTGCTGTAAGTTCCCATGAATGGCATATCGAGATGCACATGTGGATCGATTCCGCCGGGCATCACTAACTTTCCTGACGCGTCAATTTCTTGATTGGCATTGACTTTTAAGTTTTTGCCAATTTGTGAAATGGTTTCTCCTTCTATAAAAATATCAGCCATATAATCGTCTGTGGCTGTTATGATTCTTCCGTTTTTAATTAAAATACTCATTTTATTTTAGTTTCTGAGATTCTGAGTTACTGAGTTACTGAGTTGTTAATATACTCAGCGACTCAGGATCTCAGA